>JAQUEG010000026.1 GCA_028685275.1 Bacilli bacterium | reverse complement strand
ACTTTCACTTGCCGAAGGCAAGTGATCCTTCATTTGACGATAGTCAAATGATTAAGAAAATAAAGGAAAAAGAAGAAACTAATAAAAAAGTAATATATAAAGGAAAGGTGTGTATGCGAAAGAGATTTTTCTCTTTCACACACCAAAAAATTTTTATAAAAAATTAAAAAAAACGGGGTGTAAAATGAGTAAATTATATAATAAATATATAGAGAAAAAGAAGGGAAATAATAGTTTATAAATAAGTTAAAATAATTAATGATAAATAGTAATAAGGTTACATTTTAAAAGATGTAACCTTATTATTTTGGTTTAAAATTTTATTAATATCACAATGTGTATTTAAAAATTTATAAATTTAAAGGTAAATATTTTTATTCAAATTAAATAATAAATAATACTTTTTGTCGCATTTTAGAATTAGAATTTAAGCAAAAATTAAATTTACCTGTATATATTTAATTAGGTGAATATAATGATAGAGGGCATAAAGTTTTTATTATTAGCGTTTTTAACTGCTTTTTTTAGTATTAAATTATCTATTTATGCCGATGCTTTGGATAAAGAAACCAAAGCAGGGTCTTTATTAATAGGTGGTTTATTTTTAGCAGCAATAACTAGTTTCCCTGAATTAATAACAGGATTGACATCAATATATATTAATAACATAGGGCTTGCTATAGGGGATGTGTTAGGTAGTAATACATTTAATATTTTAATTATTAGTTTTCTTAATATTTTTTTTCTTAAAAGTTTATTTATGAATAAAATATCTTTTAAATATGGATATTTAATTGGTTTATTAATTTTAATATATTTAATTATTTTAGTTACTGTTAATAGTTCTTTTTATACTCATAAAAGTCTTAGCTTAATATCTGTTTTAATTTTATTTATTTATTTATTTTTTATTGTTCTCCTATCAAAAATTAAAATTAGTGAACCTAATATTGAAAACACTAATATTAAGGGAGCGTTGTATAAATTTATAATTATAAGTTTGTTACTTATTATTGTTAGTATTAGTTTAACTTTACAAGCAGATAAAATATTTCGTTTAAATACACTTTTTTCTTCTAGTACAGTTGGTGCTTTTTTATTAGGAATAACTACTAGTTTACCTGAGGTAGTATCTACTTATGCTTTAATTTCAATTGGTAGTTACAATTTAGGGTTTTCTAATATCATTGGTAGTAATGCATTTAATTTTTGCATTTTTGTGATTTGTGATTTATTCGTTCGAGGAGGGCATTTGTATTATTTTTGGGATAGTGATGCCTTTATTTTTCTTAAAATTGGTTTGCTTATGCATTTAATATTATTATTTTCAATTTTTTGGAAGCAACCAAAAAAATATTTATTATATCTTTTACCATCAATTATTTTGCTTAGTCTATATTTTTATATGTTTTATTTGCAATTTTCTTAAGATTGTGGTAAATTAATTCTATTAGGAGTGGGAGAATGGATATATTTTTAATAATCATTTCAGTTTTATTAATTATTATTGTTTTATTACAAAGTGGTAAAGCTGAAGATATGGGACAAATTATACAAGGTGGGAATGCAGACCTTTTTAGTAATCGAAAAGAACGTGGTGGTGAATTACTTATTAGTCGTATTACTATGGTATTAGGAATGCTATTTTTTCTTATGTGTTTAATCATGACATTATAAAGAGCTTTTAAAAGGCTTTTTTTATTTTTAAAAAAGTTGTGACTTATATAATTATTTGTTAAAATATAAATATATAGTTATAATAATTATATATTTAAGTTAAAAAGATAAAAAATGTTTTATTTATGGTTTATCAAAGAAGGAAGTAGATAAAATATGAAAACAAAGATTTTAGAATTATTAAAAAAACAAAAAAGAGCACTACTTATTAGTGAAATTAATGATTTGTTTGGTCTTAAAACAGTTTCAGAACTAAAAAAACTAATGACAGAATTAACAGAATTAGAAAAAAAGGGCATTATATATCATACTAAACGAGATAAATATGTTTTAATTGAAAATACCCATTTAAAAATTGGGAAGTTAGCTGTTCATAAAAAAGGTTTTGGGTTTGTTTTAATGGTTAATGAACCGGATATTAGGATTAATGCAACTAATATGAATGGTGCTATTCATAATGATTTGGTTGCAGTTGAAATAATTCGTGCGAATGAAGGAAAAGTAATAAAAATTATTAATCGTGAACTTGATGAATTAATTGGTGAATATTATCAAAAAAATGGGAAAGGATATGTTAAATTAGATGATCCGCGTTATCGATTGAATATTGAGATAGAACCAAATGAAAATAAAGGAGCCGTTGAGGGGCATAAAGTTTTAGTAAAAATAAAAGAAAAGTTAGAGAATGACAAATATCAAGCCACTATTTTAAAAATTTTAGGTCATAAAAATGATCCGGGAGTAGATATATTATGTGTTATATATCAACATGGTATTAAAAATGAATTTTCAGAAGAGGTGTTGAACGAAACAGAAGTCATCCCGAGTATTGTTAGAGAAGAAGATTTAAAAGGACGCAGAGATCTACGGCAAGAATGTATTTTTACAATAGATGGAGAAGACGCAAAGGATTTAGATGATGCAATATCAATTGATAAATTAGATAATGATAATTATAAATTAGGTGTTCATATTGCTGATGTTAGTTATTATGTAAAAGAAAATAGTTTTCTTGATAAAGAAGCATATGAACGTGGAACTAGTGTTTATTTAGTAGACCGTGTTGTTCCGATGTTACCACATAAATTAGCAAATGGAATTTGTTCATTGAATGAAAATGTTGATCGTTTAACTATTACTTGTGAAATGGAAATAAATCAACAAGGAAATATTATTGATTATGATATTTTTGAAAGTGTTATTAATTCTGAAAAAAGAATGACATATAAAGATGTAAATAAGATCTTAGAAAAAAACGAAATAGCTTCTGGTTATGAACCATTTGTTAATAAATTAATTGAAATGAAAAACCTAGCTGATATATTGAGAGAGAACAAGATAAAACGAGGATTTATTGATTTTGATCTTGATGAAATGAAAATAATTGTTAATGATGAAGGTGTTCCGATTGATATTGGAATTCGTGAACGTGGAATAGGAGAGAAAATAATAGAAGATTTTATGATAGTTGCTAATGAAACAGTAGCGACTCATATTGCTAATTTAGATTTACCATTTGTTTATCGGGTTCATGAATATCCAAAAGAAAAGAAAATTCGAAGTTTTATTGAATTAATTAATTTAATGGGCTATAAAATAAACGCTAAACCAAAAAATTTTTATCCTAAAGATGTTCAAAAAATATTAGAAGAACTAAAAGAAAAAAAAGAGTTTCCCGTTTTATCTAGTTTGTTACTTCGAAGTATGCAAAAAGCTATTTATGAATCAGAAAATGTTGGCCATTATGGTCTTGCTAGTAAATGTTATACTCATTTCACTTCACCAATTAGACGTTATCCTGATACTACTGTCCATCGTTTACTTCGAACATATATTTTTGAGCAAAAAATAAATAATAAAACAACTCAACATTGGGAAGAAAAATTAACTCCATTATGTGAACATGCCTCGTTAAAAGAAAATGATGCTGTTGAGTGCGAGCGTGAAGTAGAAAGTTTAAAAGCGGCTGAGTATATGGAACAACATATTGGTGAAAAATATGATGGTATTATAGCGGGTATGATTAACATCGGTATGTTTGTTCAGTTAGATAATTTAGTAGAAGGATTAGTTCATATAAGTGAGTTAGGGAATGATTATTACCACTTTGATGAAAAAACAATGAGTATAGTTGGACGTAAAAATAATAATCGTTATCGTCTTGGTGAACGCGTTTTAGTTGAAGTAATAAATGCATCGAAGCAAGAAAAAACAATTGATTTTAAAGTTTTACAAAAAATAAAATAATAAGGAGAAAAAATGAAAATAACTAAATTTCTAATTTGCTGTTTGGAAGTGTTATTAATAGTAGTGTTATTAGTTCTTGGATATAAGCAGTTTAGAAGTTTTGGCAAGAAGGAAAGTTTTATAAAAGAAGAAAAAAAAGAATCAGAATTAAGTTTAGTAATGGTAGGTGACGCTTTAATTCATGGCTCATTATATCGTGATGCACAAATTGGTGATGATGATTATAATTTTAGTTATCTTTTTGAGTATATTACACCCTTAATTAAACAACACGATTTAGCGTTTTATAACCAAGAAACCATTATTGGTGGTTCTGAATTAGGTTATAGTTCATATCCACGTTTTAATACACCACATCAATTCGGAGATGCAATGGTAAATTTAGGTTTTAATCTCATTGCTTTAGCTAATAATCATTCTCTTGATAAAGGGGAAAAAGGGATCGAAAATTCAATTAAATATTGGCAACAGCATGATGTTTTAATTGCTGGTACTTATTTATCGTTAGAGGAACGAAATATGCAACCTATTAAAATAAAAAATAATATATCTTATACTTTATTAGCTTATACAACATATACTAATGGTTTAAAAGCACCAAAAGGAAAAGAATATTTAGTTAATGTTTTTAATTATGATTTAGTTAAAAAGGATATTATGCGTGTCCGTGATCAAGTTGATTTATTAATTGTTTCTATGCATTGGGGAAATGAATACGTTAATGTTCCTAATAAAGAGCAAAAAGAAATTGCTAAATTTTTAGCAGAATTAGGGGTTGATATTGTAATTGGGCATCATCCTCATGTGATTCAACCAATTGAATATATAGATGGAACTTTAATTTTATATTCATTAGGTAATTTTGTTTCTGCACAAAAAGGGGTAGATCGTTTAATAGGAATGATATGTTCACTAATAATAACTAAAAAACATGAGAACAATCATATAACTATAAATTTTAGCGATCTTACAGTTAAATTTATTTACACGTATTATCAAAATTTTAAAAATTTTAAAATTATCCCTTATCATATGGTAACTCCCAAAATATTAACTAATTTTGAGCAAATATTCGAAAAATATAGTAAAATTGTAACTAGTTTAGAAGAAAGTGTAGTAATAATAAAGTAATTTATTTGAGGTGATAAAAATGGAAATTAATAATCGGAAAGCAAACTATGATTATTATATTGATGATACCTATGAAGCAGGAATAGTTTTAAAAGGAACAGAAATAAAATCAATTCGGCAAGGTAGTGTTGATTTAAAAGATAGTTACGGCATAATAAAAAAAGATGAAGTGTATTTATTAAATATGTATATTGCGAAATATGAAGAAGGTAATCGTTTTAATCATGATGAAAGAAGAACACGAAAATTATTATTAAACAAAACTGAAATAAGTAAAATAAATAGCAAAGTAACATTAGAAGGATGGACAATAGTTCCAATGAAATTGTATTTAAAAAAAGGCAAAGCAAAAGTATTAATAGGTATTGGCAAAGGGAAAAAAACTTATGATAAAAGAGAAACAATCAAAAAAAGAGATTTAGAAAGAGAACAACGAAAAGAGTTGAAATATAACAAGTATTAATTCTATTTTGTGATATTTACATATAATATATAATGTGCTATAATGCTTGCACATGGGGCTGTTTGGTTTCGACGGAGATTATAAGGCTTAAATGGCAAGTCGTAGGTATGCGTCAAATCTACAGTTTAATAATAACTGGAAATCAAAAATTAGCTTTTGCTGCTTAATTAAAAGTAGCAAGTCCCTTTTATTTCTTTTCCCGTAGGAAATTATTAGGGGCGCATAAAAACGGGATATATTATTTTCTTTGTTTAAGAGAAAATAATGAATTTTTTTAAACTAGTCAGTACTATTTTGTTAATTTAATAAGTATTGATGAAATAAAAAAATTAACTAAACTTGTAGAAGTTTAAGTACTTAAATTTTCGGACAGGGGTTCAATTCCCCTCAGCTCCACCATATTGTAATTATTTGAACCGATTGGTTCATTTAGATAATAACAAGTCTTAACTCAAATAATAAAGTAAATATAATTATTAATATAAAAATACCCCCAAGTGCGTATTTAAAAACGCCCAATTTTTAACACATAAAGGTATTTATTTTGATAGAATAATACTTAAAGGAAATAAAAAAGTAAAGATAGATAACTATAAAACAGCAAATTAAACGTTCCAAAAATAAAAATAATATGCATTAATAAAAAGCTTTTTTTTATTAAAAATGAAAGTGCGGATAATTTTAATGGCTGAAAGTCAAAAAAAGTATTTAATAATAATATTTTTACTATTAATAGGGTTGGGGATGTACTTGGTTTGCGAAAAAACAATAAAGAAGAATGATCAACTTAACGATTTTAATAAAATAAATTATAACTCGCGAATGTCAAAAAGTGCAAATTATAGTATTGCATTATTAAGTAATTTGGACGATTATTTAATGAAAAATAATTATGTTTCATACAATAACTATAAACCTACTGTTAGAATGATGTCCAATGAAAATAACATCATAGAAATAGATGCAAAGGACATTATAGATTCCGAGGAATTTGCTACTTGCAATGGCGAAATTTTTATTGAAAAAGGTAATAATAGCGAATCTAATTATACGATAAAATCTAGATGTAGTGACGATTCAGAAGAAGGGCAAAACTTAATTATTAAAAGATATGATGGAATTAATAATCTTGGGTTAAATGCATTACACAAGTTACTTTCCATTGATGACGGATATATAGGATTGTTCGATTATAGTGAAAATTCAGAAAAATGCAAAGACAATGAATATGTATGTCAGCGTGATGGTTTTGCTGTAGCATCTTTAAGTCAAGAAGGAGATATTAATAACGGAACTTTATTGTTACTATATTTTAATTAAATTAACATTTTATAGTTTGTAGATGTGTTTGTTACTATAATAAATTTAAGAGAAGGGCATGGGAATATGGTTTTTCTAATGATAAAATAAAAAAGAACTAGGATAGTAACCTAGTTCTTTTGAAATGACTAGAGAAAATAAAAAATTTTCAAATAATTAAATGTTACTAGTTCTTTATGAATATTTGAGTCCAAAATAAATTCCCGCTATCATCTTTTGCGACACCTACACCAATTTGATTATATGTAGAGTTTAAAATGTTTGCTCTATGACTTGAGGAACTCATCCAGGAGTTCATTACTTCAGCAGCGGTTCTATGTCCCCTTGCAATATTTTCGGCGGCTGCAGTAAATGTAATTCCAAAAGATCTAATCATATCAAATGGAGTTCCATAAATAGGTGAATTATGTGCAAAATAATTATTATTGATAAAATCTTTTGATTTAATTCTAGCGACATTATTTATTTTATTATTTTCAACGAGTGCTGACTGACCAGTTCTTGCTCTCTCGACATTAACTAAACGAATTACTTCAGTTTCTAATGCCTTTATATTATCAGCAGGACTAGGAACATCAGCGACCGCGGGAATATTAATTATTTGACCTGAAAAAATAAGATTTGAATTAGTAATTTGTGGATTAGCTGCCATCAAATCACTTATTTTAATTTCGAATTTATTAGCGATACCCCACATCGTATCACCTGGCATAACTGTATAAGCTGTCATAGTAATATCACCTTTCTAATAATTTTCATAAATATATATTATAGTATATGAGTTAAAGTAGTTTTGTTAACATATAGACTTAAAATACAAATTAACTATTGTAAATAATAAAAGTCTATTGTTAAATGATTTTAGTGCAATAGTTTATAGTTACGTATTTAAATTCAAATCATTAATTTAATTAATTATGATATTATAAAATTTATTGCACATAAATTGTGCACTTTCAATTTTAATCAACAATAAAAAAAATTTACATTATTTTTATTGACAAACATATAATAAAAATGATAAACTATAATAGTTTTATAAATGAGTTTTGCTAGGGCAAAACTTATATTTACTGATAATGTGAAACACCAGGAGGTGTGTTAAGAAAGGAGGATATAATATATGCCAACAATTAATCAACTTGTTACTAAAGAAAGAACTAGAAAAATTAAAAAAACGAAGTCACCAGTTTTAAATGTGAATTTAAATACAATTAAAAGGAAAACTAAAAAACTTAATTCACCACAAAAAAGAGGTGTTTGTACTAGAGTTGGAACTATGACTCCCAAAAAAC
>JAQUEG010000025.1 GCA_028685275.1 Bacilli bacterium | reverse complement strand
GCCGCAACGCGACACCCGTAGTTGTAGAGGGCGGAGCCACTGCTGCTGCCGTCGAAATTGAACACCCCCGCATCGCTACCACCGGAGTAGAGACCACCACGATGGAACCACGGATTAGAGAAGTTGGGCACATGCGAATAGTCGCTATACCATGAATTACTTCCACTAGATGAACTACTTGTTTCATATACTGCCTCCCCTTTTTTATTGTTATTATAACCTGTATAATTATCTTTATATTTATTATGGGCACTTAATATCGTACTTCCATTTTCTAATTTTCCACTTGAACCATCTACCAAATAAGCCGCTGTATATTCCCATGCTCCTCCACTCATATCATATACTCCATACACAGTTCCAGTGGTACTTGCTTTGGGCCCGTTTTCGGTGTTATAGGCAAAACATGAATCACTATTAGGACAATTAGATTCTGCTCCTACACTTGGACCAGTTCCCGCAAATCCTGTTAAATATTGACTTGATGGATTTATATATATTTCTGATTTTTTTCCATATTTTGATTTTGATAGATATGCTACGGCACCCCATTCGGTATTCTTCATCATATGGGTATCTACATTATTATTATCTGTAGAAAAAGTTCCATCAGTTTGTAATTCTCCTTCTGCTATATCCCAGCCATATAAATTACTTTTTTCCATGTTACGAGATACTGTAAACATATTACCAACAGTATTATAACGCCATGAAGTAATGCCTGGGAGTACTTTTATATCTAAACCTGTGGTTCTACCACCACCATATGAAGCACTTGGCTCACTACTACTTACCTCAAATTTTCCGACCCAAAAGCCTGTAATATCTTGATCACCAAAGGTAAAAGCAGGATGATTAGTATACTTATCACCATTCGTTATAGAATTCGAATCATTAGCACATTCTGAATCGACTTCATCACAGGTATTAATAATATCAATAGTACCATCTTTAGTATCATCCGTTCCTCGACTAAATGATATTTCGATATCACCGGCTGAACCACTACAACTTAGACTCCAACAACTAGTTATCTTATATGCATATCTTGGTATCCATACCCAGTATGCTGTAATACCAGAAGTATCCTTACTAACTGCATTCGCCCATCTACGTGTTGGTTCTGTTTCGCCATATTCATACCATTCTGAATCATCTTCGGTGGTTTCTTGATATTCCCATATTTCATTTACTTCATTCCATACCCATTTTATTGGCACCATTCCTTGAGCTAGTTTTGGTCGGTTCACTCCTTTTTCTTCATCATAATCAGACTCTACTATTATTGAACCCGTACATATGTTAATATTATCTACTTCTTCTACTACTATATCTGTATATGTACCACAAGCAACTAATCCATTCCATTTATTTTTTCCTTCTATATAAACATAAAAGTTATTATTACTATCCTTTGATACATTTAAACTTTCATAATTATTACTTGATATATTTAATTTTTCACCAAGATTTCCCACATTTAAACTAGATGTTTCAAATGTACCATCTTGTAATATTTTATAATTGATTGCTTTAATTACATTTTTCGCATCAATTTCAAATGCATCTCTCGTTACTTTATTAATTATCCCTGTTATTGATGGTACTGCTATTGCTAATACAATTGCTAATATTACTATTACTGCTAATAATTCGACTAACGTAAACGCTTTCTTTTTCATTTATATACCTCTCTTATCTAATACTATTATTACTCTTAACATAACATCTTATTCTTTTAAAGTCAATAAATTACGCCCTATTTAACGTTGTTAATTTTTGGAAAAAAATAAAAAAAGTTAATTATATTAACCTCTTTTTAATTACGTTGTTTTATTTTTTACAATATAATAATAGTCCCAATAACTACTATAATTGTTAATATTATATATATAATTAAATATTTCTTAATAATTAAATAAGGGGATAAGTTTTTTTTTATATTATCACTTCCCTATCCCATTATATGAAAAAAAGATATTAAAGTTGTTAACTATTAATATCTTTTAATTTAACACTTACCAATTTACTAACTCCTGATTCTTGCATTGTAATACCATATAAAACATCAACATATTCCATCGTTTTCTTTTTATGAGTAATAACAATAAATTGGGTTTGTTCTTTAAATTCTTTTAAGAAGTTAGAAAAACCAATAACATTATTTTCATCTAATGGTGCTTCTACTTCATCTAATAAACAAAATGGAACTGGTCTTACTTTCAATATAGCAAATAATAACGCAATGGCCGTAAGCGCTTTTTCACCGCCTGATAATAAAGATATATGTTGCAATTTCTTACCTGGTGGTAACGCTTTAATTTCAATCCCAGAAGTTAAAACATTCTTGGAATCAATTAATTTTATTTCAGCACTTCCGCCCCCAAATAATTGCTTAAATACCCGTTTAAATTCAATTTGAATTAACTTAAATGTTTCTTCAAATAATTCTTTCATAATTAAATCCATTTCTTTAATTATTTCTAATAACGTCATTTCAGCTTTATATAAATCATTTTTTTGATTAATTAAAAATTCATAACGTTTATTAATACGCTCATATTCTTCTAAAGCACCAATATTTACAATACCTAAATCATTAATAATTTGTTTTAATTCACTAACTCGTTCTTGGGCTTCTTTTTCATCTATTACAAGAATATAATCTTTTTTAGCTCTTTCAAAAGTCATTTTATATTCTTCGTTTAAACGATTTAATAAATTATCTAATTTTACTTCAAAACGAGTATGTTTTATGGTTAAACTTTGTAATTCTTTTTCTTGTTTCGAAAGATCATTATGATATTTTTTTAATTCTGTTTCTAATTCCATTAGTTGTTCATTATAATCTTTAATTTGATTAGTTATAAATATTACTTTTTGTTTAATTTTATCCTTTTCTTTATTAGTTTCATAATATTGATCAAGTAATTCTTTTTCTTTATCATCTAAAGTTTGATTAAGAATATCAGTAATACCTTTTAATTCATTTTCAATTGCTTTTAGTTTTTCGGCACTTTCATTAATCACTTGCTTTTTCATATCAATTTGATTAAGTAAAGAATCACGTTCAATTTTTAAATTATAATCTTTATGTTGATATTCTTTCGTTAAAATATCAAAATCATTTAATTTTAATTGATAATCTTGGTTAGTTACTTTAATCTGTTTTAATTTTCTTTTTAATTGTTCTAATTCATATTTATCGTTTAATAAACTATTATTTTTATTATTAATTCCCCCAGTAATAGAGCCTCCTATATGTAACAATTCACCATCTAAAGTGACAATTTTATATTTATGATTAATTAATTTACCAATATCATTTGCTCCATCAATGGTTTTAGTAACAATAACGGCTCCTAATTGATTAAGAATAATATTTTGATAACATTCATCATATGTTACTAAATTAGATGCCACATCAATAAATTCTTCATGATTCTTAATTAAATTGTAAGTATCTTGATCAATTCGACGTGGTTTAATTATATTAAGAGGAAAAAAGGTAGCACGCCCTTGCTTTTGACTTTTTAAATAATTAATTCCTTCTTTTGCTACTATTTCATTATCAACAACAATAAATTTAGCACTTCCTCCTAAAGAAACATCAATACTAATTTTATATTGATCATCAGTATCAATTAAATCACCAATAATATTATGAACTCCTTTTAATTTCGGACAATTTAAAATTGCTTTTACCGCCGGTGGTAAATATTGTTGATTGGCAATATTATTTTCCATTAAATTAATTTTATATTTTAATTCATTTTGCAGTTGATTATTTTGATTAAATTCAATTAATAACTGTTCTTTTTGCTTTGAAACAGTTTCTAATTTGGTTTCTAATTCATTAATTCTAATTTTTAAATCACTTAAATGTTTTTCCTTTGTTTCAATTTCACTATTCGCAGTTTCTAACTCGTTTTTTAATTTTAATTGATGTTCTTTTAATAAAATAGCATTATCATTTAATCTAGGATCATCATGATTATATTTTTTCCGTTCAGTCAATAAGTTCTTTTCACCACTTAATTTTTCTACTTCTTTTGTCTTATCAAGTAATTCTTGTTGTGTTTTATATAATAATTCATTTGTTTTAGTAACTTCTAATTTAGTTTTAACTAATTCTGCTTCTTTGGTATCTATTAATTGTTTTACTTCAATAATATTAGTATCAATTTGATCAATACGTTCTTTAGTATAGTGATATTCTTCATTAGTAATTTGAATATCATTAACAATTAAACTAATTTCGGTTTCTTCTAATTCCCTTTTTGATTCTTTATAAACATAGGCTTTCTCTTTTTGATTTCTTAAAGGCTCAAGTTGTTGTTCTAATTCATTGATAATATCATTAATTCGATTAATATTATCATGAGTACGATCCAATTTACGAAGTGCTTCTTCTTTTCTTTTTTTATACTTTAAAACACCAGCTGCTTCTTCAAAAATGATCCGTCTTTCTTCGGGACGGTTACTTAATATTTCTTGAATATTACCTTGAGTAATAATATTAAATGATTCCTTTGCTAACCCAGTATCAATTACTAAATTAGTTATATCTTTTAAACGACATTTTTCACCATTTAAATAATATTCATTTTCACCAGTTTGATAAATTAATCTTTTAATTGAAACTTCCGCATAATCAAGCGGGAAATATTTATCTTCATTATCAAAAACTAAAGTAACAGAAGCGAAAGTAGAAGGATTACGAGTTTTACTACCAGAAAAAATTACATCAGCCATTGAACCATCACCACGTAATGATTTAACACTTTGTTCTCCTAATACCCATCTAACGGCATCAACAATATTACTTTTTCCGGTACCATTTGGTCCGACAATACCAGTTATTCCTGATTCAAATTGAAAAATTGTTTTATCAACAAATGATTTAAATCCTGACATTTTTATTTGTTTTAAATACATAATTTCACCCTTTACTGTACGCGCTTACTTAGTGCATTTTTGGCTGCTTCTTGTTCGGCTTTCTTTTTTGAACTAGCAGTTCCAATGCCATAATTAATATTATTCACCTTAACCATAACTGTAAATTTACGATTATGGGAAGGACCTATTTGTTTAACTAATTCATATGTAACATTACTATTATTCGTTTGCATTAATTCTTGCAAAATTGATTTATAATCAATAAAAAAGGATTGCTTTTCATCTTCAATAATCGGAATGATTTCTTTCATGATAAATTTACGAACTTTATTAAGCCCTAGATCTAAATATAAAGCCCCTAAAAAAGCTTCAAACACATCAGCAAGAATTGTTTTTCTTAACTTACCACCATGGGCTTCTTCACCTTTACCTACTTTTATATATTCGTTAAAACCTAAAGTCATCGCATATTCCGCTAAAGAACTTTCACAAACATAACTAGCTCTTAATTTAGTCATTTTTCCTTCTTCTAGATACATATTTTTATATAAATATTCACTAATAATTAAATCTAATACCGCATCACCTAAAAATTCTAATCGTTCATAATCTTCTTTCAATCCTTGTTCATTTGAATAAGAAGAATGCCAAAAAGCTTGTTCATATATTTTTTTATTTTTAGGGCGAATATTATATCTTTCTAATATTTTCATTTTATCACCTTCTTTATTATAACAAAAAATATGCTTTTCGCATATTTTTTCCTTAAATTCTTTTGTAAAATATTTTTATTGATATAATTCTTGCTTCAATAATTCAATATTACTTTTCATAATATCAATATAATTTATTTTATCAATTCGTTCTTGCGTTGTTAAATTAATACCTAAACGTAACGGTTGTAATTTAACTCCTTTTTGGACCAAATTAGAAACAACTTCGTTTTCTTTTGTTCCCGATCTTATATAAATATTTTGAATTACATCATTTTCAATCAATTCTTCAACATCTGCTATTGTTTTTTCACTTATTTCTTCACTTCCTAAAGAAATAACATTAAAACCATATTTTGTTAAATAAAGAAAAACATCATCGGCAACAATAATTGTATTATTTATAGCTTCTTTAGCGATTACATTTAATTCCGCATCAAGTTCTGATAACTCAATTTTTAATTCTTCATATTTATTATTAATTTCATTTTCTAAATAAGGATTAGTAATATACTCCTCAAATCCTTTTTTAATATTACGCGCGATCATAAGAAAATTTGAAGGATCTAACCATAATTCTTCAATACCATACTCATATTCCATATTCATAGCACCATCTATTATTTTTAAATGGCGATTTTTGTTTAACATAGTAATCGCATAATCTTTTTCTTTACTAAGTCCATTATAAATATATAAACCGGATTTACTATAATCAGTTAATTGTTTATCAGTCAATACATAATTAATAACATCAACTTCACTCGGATATATACTTTTTATCATCGCATGTTCACCATATAAAGTATGAGCAATAAATTCAATTGGATAAATAGTGGTATAAATAGTAATATCTTCCATTGTATCTTTTTTAAAACACCCCGTAATTATAAATAAACCAAAAATTATAACCAATAACTTCTTAAGATATTTCATTTTCCCCTCCTCAATGGCACTGGATCATAACCATAAGTGCCGCCTGGACCACATCGTATTATTCTTTTTATTGCTAAAATTACTCCTTTTATGGCACCATGTTCTTCAATAGCATCAATCGCATAATTTGAACAAGACGGAATATGCCGACAATAATTATGCCATGGCCCGGGAATTATTTGATATAGTTTTATTAACTTAATTAATATTATTTGCAAATCATCACCCCAAATATTGAGTACCGCAATGCTTTTATAAAACTTAATTAGAATTAAATTCTTCATGGTGCCGAAGGACAGAATTGAACTGTCGTCTGATGCTTACCATGCATCTGTTTTACCATTAAACTACATCGGCAGCTGGCGTCCACGGGCGGGGTCGAACCGTCGACCTATCCCTTAGGAGGGGATTGCTCTATCCAGCTGAGCTACGTGGACACTAATTTTATAATATCATTATTTTATCTTATTTAGTTGTTCCTATACGTAATATATTAAATAAAAAAATAGTCCACAAAGAAAACTTATAACGAAACTTTAAACTGTATTCATAAGTGGCAACAGTTTTATCAACCATATTTACAATCCAACCTTCAATATATTTAGTAGGTCTTAAAGTCCACGGAAACATATGAGTAGCAATAATATTTTTAATTTTAGGGGAAACTTTAAAATAAGTTTCCGCATTTTTAGCAGCTTTTAAAGGATGCGAATATTCTTCATATAAGTGATGAAGTTTACTTGTTCCTTTTGTTTCACCATAAAAATCATGTAGTAACCCCGCTATAGCAGTTGTTTCATAATCAAGTCCTAATTTTTTAGCAACTTTATATGAATAATATGATACTCGTTGCGAATGTAATAATCTACTTGTTCCATGATGAAAATAATGATCTAAATCATTAAATTTCTTATTATTTAAAATATGTTCTACAATTTCTAAATACTGTTCATCATTTTCATTAATAATCGTTTTCATAATTTAATACCTCACTATGTAATGTTTAATAAGAAAAAAATATAATTCTATATATTTTAATTTACTCTTTATATATATATGATGTTACAAATTAATAATGTAATTATTTAATAACATTAATGTTATTAAATTCATTAATATGATATCATAAAAAGAGTAAAATTTCTACTCTTTTTATGATATTTTATTACTTTATTAACCTAAAATACTTAATTTAATAATCAAATCCATATTATCATCTTTAGCGATAATATTCTTTTTTACGGCACCACATTTTTGACAACGATATATAATTTGATAATTACCTTTTTTATTACTTTCAATTCCAATTGGTTCTAAAATACCACAACATTCATTTGCACGATCACCAGGATTAATATCAACATGTTTTGAAAATAAACAATATGGACAATGATCACGAGCAGTATAACCTAATGGCTTAACCTTTCGACCACACTCTTCACAAATAAAATTTTCATCAATCATAGTAAATTTCTTTTTGTCTAACATATATTACTCCTCTATTTATGTTTATTCTTTTTCACTAAAACTAGTATAATCAATAAATTGCCATGGATTAGTATAAATTTCCCTAAATGTTAAAGCAAAATGTAAATGAGGACCAGTTGAGAACCCAG
>JAQUEG010000024.1 GCA_028685275.1 Bacilli bacterium | reverse complement strand
TGTTGGTTGAAACTTTTTATTTTCAATTATTACATAATTACGTTCTTTTAAAGTATCAATAATTTTAGCATATGTAGATGGTCTACCAATTCCCAGTTCTTCCATCTCTTTAATTAATCTTGCTTCTGTATATCTAGGTGGTGGATTAGTAAAGTGTTGTTCTTTCGTTATTTCATTTGCTACAATCACATTTGATTTATATTTATCAAGTGGTGGTAATGATTTATCTTCACTTGATTCATATTCATTATATACTTTTAAATAACCATCATACAATAAATTTTGACCAGTTGCTTTAAATTGATAATTATTATTATCTAAAATTAAAGTTGTTTGTTCTACTTTTGCTTCTTTCATAAGGGTTGCTAAAGCACGATAATAAATTAAACGATATAATTTATATTCATCTTCCTTTAAATAGTTTTTTATTTTATCAGGATGTTTATCAATACTAGTAGGTCTAATTGCTTCATGTGCATCTTGAACATTTTTTTTCGTTTTGGCTTTTCTTACTATTCCTAAGTATTCTTTACCATAATTAGTTTCAATATATTGAAACGTCTTTTTTATAAATTCATCACTCATTCTAGTTGAATCAGTACGCATGTAAGTAATTAAACCAGTTGTTTCATCTTCTAAATCAATACCTTCATATAGTCTTTGCGCAATCATCATAGTTTTTTTCGCACTGAAATTTAATTTACTACTAGCATCTTGTTGTAATGAACTAGTAATAAATGGTGGTTTTGGGTATTTATTTTTTTTCTTTTTATCAACACTTTCAATTTTAAAAGCATTTGATAGTTTAGTTAAAATATTATTTGCTTCTAACTCGGTTTTTATTTCAATTTTCTGCTGGTTAAATTTTTCTAATATCGCTTCAAAATCATTAAATAGTGCTTTAATTGTCCAGTATTCTTCAGGTACAAAACTTGTTACTTCACGTTCTCTTTCCACAATTAATCTTAACGCGACACTTTGTACTCGTCCCGCACTTTTACCACCAGTTTTAGCTTGCATAAGTTTACTTAAACGAAATCCAATGATCCGATCTAATATTCTACGTGCTTCTTGGGAACGCACTAAATTATCATCAATTTTACGAGCATTTTTAAATGCACCTCTTACTACTTCTTTTGTTATCTCATTAAAAACAACTCGTTCATAATCATTATCATTAATTTCTAAAGCATCTTTTAAATGCCAACTAATGGCTTCCCCTTCTCGATCAGGATCGGTTGCTAGATAAATTTTTTCACTATTACTAATTGCCTTTTTTAAATCAGTAATGACTTTTTTCTTCCCCTTAATTGGTTCATAAGTAGGATTAAAATTATCATTGATATCTACTCCTAAACCATATTTACCAGAGGTTGCTAAATCACGAATATGACCTTTACTAGAAACGACTTTATATTCTTTTCCTAAATGTTTTTCAATAGTTTTACATTTACTTGGTGATTCGACAATCACTAATTTTTTTGTCATTATAACATCCTTTCTTCTAAATATATTATTCAATATTATTTTTGATTTTCCACTAAATATTGTTTAATTGGTTTATAAGTCAAACGATATTCGTTAAATATACCATATTTTTTTATGGCTGATAAGTGTTTTTTAGTGGGATATCCTTTATGATTTTTAAAGCCATATAAAGGATATTGTTGATCTAATTCTAACATAATTCTATCTCTTGTTACTTTCGCAATTACTGATGCTGCTGCAATGGAAATACTTTTATTATCACCTTTTATAATTGAGGTACTAGGTATTTTAATATCTAATTTCATCGCATCAATTAATACATGTTCAATTGGACACTTTACATTATTAAGAGCCATTATCATTGCTTCTTTAGTTGCTTCATAAATATTTATTTCATCAATTTTTTTCGCATTTACAATCCCAATGCCAATTCCTAAAGCTTGTTCTTTTATCAAATCATAAAAGATATCCCTTTTCTTAGCTGATAGTTTTTTCGAATCAGTTAATCCTGGTAAATTAAACTTTTTGGGTAAAACGACACAAGCACTGACGACAGGGCCTACTAAAGGACCTCTTCCTGCTTCATCAATCCCACCTATATATGTTATTCCTTTTTTTAATAATGCTTTTTCGTATTTATATAAATCTTTCATATTTCCACCTGTAAGCATTATACCAAAAAAAGAAAAGATAATAAATTAATCATTCATTATCTTTACATTTAAACGGTCATTACTATGAATATAGATGTAAACCTCTGGTCGAAATAATAAACTATAATTATATATAGTCCGCTCTTTTAAGTTATCAATACATAAATTAAATAAAGTTCTTAAACCTTCAATATTATTTTTATTATAATTAATATCAACATCAATCGTAACATTACTACTACCTTCTACCTTATTAATATCTAAATCAATTAATTCATCATAATAACGTACCATAATTTCAGTATTGCCTGGAATTATTGAATCATCTTCTATAATATGTGATTTTATATAATCACCATCAATTAATAATAATTTATTACTAAATGTTTGTTCAATTGTAAGTTCATTAAATTCAAACTTTTCTACTGGGATACTATCAATATAATCATATTTAAATAAATCATAAATGAAAAAATTAACCCCAATAACAATAAAAATTAATCCAACTAATAAAGAGATAAAATACTTACTCATTATTTTAATCCCCCTTTACCAAATAACAAATGATAAAGCCAGCTAATTAATGAACTAATAACGATTATTAAACCAATAATAATTAATAATGGTCCAACTACTAAAACTCCTTTTATTAATAAAATAATTAATACCCCAACCGCCATTACTAAACCAAATAAAACAAAGAATAATGGTAGCGTAAAGAATATAATCATAATTTTAATTAATAACATAAATAAACGATATACCGCATTAGTAGTTTCTTCTAAATC
The DNA here is from genome assembly GCA_028685275.1 of Bacilli bacterium. Taxonomy (GTDB): domain Bacteria; phylum Bacillota_I; class Bacilli_A; order RF39; family UBA660; genus SKGN01. The sequence goes on along the minus strand of JAQUEG010000024.1, from coordinate 5,277 downwards.
AGTTTTACTACTAGTTTTAATGGTTGTTTGTTTGTTTTCTTGTTTATTATAACGTTTTACAACTGCTACAATAATAGTTATTATAATAATTAAATAAATAATATTAATGATAAAAATCCACATTCCCATAAATAATGAATCAAATGGTGAATCAAAAATATCAAAGGTATGAGTACCAATCTCTTCAATAATCCAAAATGGAATTCTTAAAATCCATATGCCAAACATAATAACAATAACATATAAAACAATTTGCATAATTTTTTTACTATCATTTTCACCTATACCAGCAATAAAATTATCAATGCCATCAATAATACTATTAATAAAACCAGCAATTCCTTGCCCAATATCATCTCTTTTTGATTTTGTTTCTTTCTTTTTATTAGTTTCATAATTAGGATTAATTTTATACTCTTTCAAGGTTTCCTTAATTACTGTTTCTACATCACCTAAATTACTAACTGCTTCTGATTCGCTTTTACCATCAGCCATATCATCTTCAATTTTAGTTTCATATTTTTTAATGATTTTGTTTCTTTCTTTTTCTTCAAGTAATTCTAAGTTGTCTTCTAATTTTTTTAAAAATTGTTTTTTCTTCACGATAAATCCTCCTTTTTATATTGGTCTAGAGTAATTAACCCTAGTTTACCTTCATTTAAATCTTTTATTATTAATAATGATACTTGTTCGTAATTAACTTCCCCGCCTTTTATTAAACATCCTCTTTTTTTACCAATTACATCATAAGTAATTAATATATCTTCATTATTTATATCATTTATTTGATAACGTTCTTTTAATGATTCTGGATAATATTGAATTAGAAATTGTAATATATAAGTACTTATATCCATAGTAGGAATTAATTCTTGTTTAATAGCCATTAAAGCACATAAATTATAGGTACTATTATTATTTTCTAACTTTGGCCATAATAAACCAGGACTGTCAACTAAATATAAATACTCATTTATTTTATACCAATCTAATCCTTTAGTAATACCTGGTTGATTAGCAACTTTTGTTTTTTTAGACCCTGCTAATCGATTAATTAAAGTTGATTTACCAACATTAGGAATTCCAATTACTAAACCCCGAATTGGGCGTTTTTGTAATCCTGGTTTTAAACGTAAAGGTGTTAGTAATTGATTAGTAGTTTTGATAATCATATCAATATTATTATTATTTAGTAAATCAACCATAATTACTTTATAATTTTGTTTTTCATAATAATTAACCCATTTTTCAGTTTCTTCTAAATCACAAAGATCCATTTTTGTCATAATTAATATTTTTGGTTTATTCTTAATATATTCATCTAAATCATTAATTTTCGAAGAAAAAGGGATTCTCGCATCTACTACTTCATAGATAATATCGATAACCCCCATCATTTCCTTAATTAATCTTTTTGTTTTAGCCATATGACCTGGATACCAATTAATATTTTCCATTTAAGCCTCCCGATTATTTAACAAGACCCCAACGGGAAAATGGATAAATAATAATATTTGTTTTCCCTATAATTTGGTCTTTATTAATTAATCCAATATATCTACTATCAGTTGAATTATCACGATTATCGCCTAATATAAAATACATATTATCAGGAATTACCTGATAACCTAAATCATTTAAACTAAAATCATCAGTATATTCATCATTAATAAATAATTCCTTAATATAATTACCATCAACATATAATTTGTTATCTTTATATTCAATATTCTCTCCTGGTAATCCAATTACTCTCTTAATCAAAGCTTCTTCTTCATAATCAATAACAACTATATCAAATCGTTTAATATTTTTAAGTTTATACCCAATAATATTTAAAAGCATAATATCATTATCTTGTAAAGTATTATTCATTGATGATCCACTAACTTGAATTGGGGTAATAATAAAGATCCGAATAAAAACTACTAATAAAATAATTAAACCATATTCAATAATTGTTTTTTTCATATCATTTCCCCATTAAAAATAAGGTTTGCACCTTATTAATTTCTTTCCTTTATTTTATATTGTTTAACTAAATGTCTTAAGAAATTTAATTTAGCGCGTCTTACTTTCCCTTTCCTAACCACAACTAAGTTAGCAATTTTAGGTGAATGAAGGGGGAAAGTTCTTTCAACTCCAATTTTTGATGACATTTTACGGACGGTAAATGTTTCCCCAATGCCACCACCTTTTTTAGCAATAACAATTCCTTCAAAAGCTTGTAGACGTTGTCTTTTTCCTTCTTCAATTTTTACTTCGACTCTAACAGTATCACCAACTCTAAATTCAGGTAAATCTGTTCGCATTTGTTTTTTAGTAATTTCTTTAATTGTATCCATCTTTGTCTCTCCTTTTTTAACATATAAAATTCTATCATAGATTGTAATAAAAGGCAACCATTATTTTATTTTACACGGTCATTTTTTTCTGGTTGGGGTGTGCTTACTTTTAAATGTTGCTGCACTCTTAATTCATTAAGTAATAATTGCATTTTTTTCATTATTAAGTCACTATAATCAATACTTAAATATTTAACATAATTTTCAATCAAATATTTTTTATAATTAAGAATATTATTTATTAATTCTCTTGTCTCTTCCGTATCATCATCAGTAGTTGTTAACTCATATAATTGTTTTAAATATAATTTGATTTTGCGTTCTATTTTTAATTTAACTATTTTTTCAATAAATAATTTATTAAATAAAATCACATGTCTTACCGTAATTACATCTTTTCTTTTCGCGTTATTTTTAGGTGATACGTCAAATCCGACTTCTGGTAAATAATTAAAATAAGTAATTTTCTTAATTGGTATTTCACGATATAAATAATAAGAAGAACGACGATTAATTAAATCAGGTCTTTTTTCCATGGTTTTAATAATTCTTTCAGTTTGACGCCATTTTTCTATTTTTTGATGATGACCACTAAGTAAAATATGAGGTACTTTCATTCCTTTATATTCTCTTGGTTTTGTATAATTAGAATGATCTAATAAAGAATCTTTAAATGATTCAATTTGGTGTGATTTTTCATCAATTACCCCTGGTAATAAACGGACAATACTATCGGTTACAACCATACTTGGTAATTCCCCACCAGTTAAAATATAATCCCCAATACTAATTTCCATATCGACAATCGAATTAATTCGTTCATCAAATCCTTCATAATGTCCACAAATAAAGATTAGATGTTCTTCTTTACTTAAAGTGTATGCCAGTTTTTGGTCATATAATACTCCTTGCGGACTCATTAGAACTACTTTAGTTTTATCAGTACGAAGATTTTCAACAGCATCAAAAATTGGTTGACACATTAATATCATTCCGGCACCACCACCATAAGGGGTATCATCTACTTTTTTATGTTTATTTTTTGCATATTCTCTAATATTATAAATATTAATTTCGGCTTTTTTACTTTGAATCGCGCGTCCTATTATTGATTCTTCAATAAAACCTTCATATAATTTTGGAAATAATGTTAGTATATCAATTTTCATCAATAAGCCCCCTTATTTTTTTAATATGAATTTCTCTTTTTTCAATAGAAATACTATTAATATAATCTTCGACATAAGGTATTTTATAACGATTATCAGTAACCACTAAGATATCATGAGCGAAACCAACACCTTTATAATAATCTATTACATAACCAACTAACCTATCTTCCATATATACTTTATAACCAATTAAATGGTCAACGATTTCTAATTCACCATCTAAATCTAATTCATCTTCATTAATATATACTAATTGTCCTTTTAATTGGTTAATTTCATTAATATTATTAATTCCTTCTAATTTAATCATATCGAAGTTTTTGTGTTTCCGATATGATTTAATTATATATTTATTTTTTTCTTTTCCTATATAGACAGGATTTTCCTTTTGAAAAACTTTCTTTTTAAAGCGACAATCAGAAATAATTCTAATTTCACCTCTAATCCCATGGGTATCAACAAACTTCCCAATTAATAAATACTCCATAACTCACCTACTAACTCAATTGATATAATATTATACTACATGCGATACTAACATTCAAGGATTCACAATTTTCATTCATTTTAATGTAAATAAATTCATCACATAATTCTTGTACTTCTTCACTTATACCACTACCTTCATTACCCATTACTAAAGCAAATTTAGGAATATTAGTTAACTCTTTAACATTTTTACCATGAGTAACACGAGTACCTAAAATTAAATAATTATCGTTTGCTAAAATTGGCAAAAAGGTTAATAAATCTTTATTAATAATATTTATATGAAAAAGCATCCCTTGACTAGCGCGAATACATTTTGAATTATAAAGGTCAACTGTTTTCTCACCTAAAATAATAGTATCTACATCAAAAGCAACCGCACTTCTAATCATCGTTCCTAAATTACCAGGATCTTGAATACCATCAATAATTAAAATCCGATTACCTAGTGTTTCATGAGGCTCTATTTTTTGACATACAGCCATAATATTAACAGGTGTTACTAACTCAGATATAGTATTAATTATTTCCTTAGTAACATAGACAATATCTACATCAAAGGGAAATATTTCATCTTGTTCTAGAATTAATTCTTTAATAACTCCTTTTTTATATGCTTCTAATACTAAATGCATTCCTTCAACGATAAATAAACCAGTTTCTTCTCGATACTTATGTTCTTTTAATTTTTTCCAATTCTTTACTTTTTGATTATTAATTGATGTAATTAACATAATACCACCTAGTTTCTTAATTCTTTTCTTAGTTTTTTATAATTTGGAACATATTTTAAAACCATTTCCCAAAATAAAAGAGAATGATTGAAATGAATAAAATGACATAATTCATGAACAATAACATAATCAATATATTTATAATCATATTTTATTAATTCTAAGTTAAGAGTAATTGTATTAGTTTTACGATTACATACACCCCATCTTGTTTTCATTTTTCGAATTTTAATTACTGGATATGGAATTTTTTCTTCAATATCATTATAAATTTTATCTAATCGTTCTTGATATATATTTAAGGCTAGGTTTTTATAAAAAGGTTCTAATTGTTTCATATCTTTAAGGTATATTTTATTGTTATCAAATTTTGGTTTAGTTAAATTAGAAATGATTACAATATCAATTGGGTGACCTAATAAATAATTATTTTTATTCTTTTTATTTTGTTCCTTTTTGAGCATTTTTTTTATATTATTAACTTCTTGGTTTAATATTTTATTAATTGTTTTATTACTTGTTAATTTAGAAGTATTA
>JAQUEG010000023.1 GCA_028685275.1 Bacilli bacterium | reverse complement strand
TAAAACAGAAGTAAATACTGATAATAATATCATAATTAAAGGACGTAATGCTTGATAAAAAGTAGCACTGCCAGTTTGATATAACATAATTCCATTTTTATATATAGAAAATATAATAATCGGAATTAAAGCAATTAATAGTCGTTTCATAATTTTAGAAGTAGTATCTTGATCTTTAATATGAGGTCCTTTTTCAATCATAAATTCCATTTTAATGCCTCCTAATTTCCTTCTTCGCTTCTTTTACTGCACCCCTAACATCTATTTTAGATGGACACACATATGAACATAAACCACATTCAATACAACGTTCAGGATGTAAATGTTTTAATTTATTATAATCATTTTTATATTCCCTAATTAAAGCTGGTGATAAATCAGCAGGACAAACAGCATCACAGCGCCCACAACGTAAACAAGTTATGTCATCATCTGGTACTTCAGCTGGCAATACTAAAACACCACTTAAATTCTTTGTTACAATTAATTCATCTGTATCTAAACAAGTTCCCATCATGGGGCCTCCAGCAATAAGCCTTACTTGATCAGCCTTTTTATAACCACCAATTTCATTAATTACTTCATTAATTGATGTTCCAATTTTAATTAAAACATTTTGCGGTTTTTTTAACTTTTCGCCTGTTATAGTAACAATCCTTCTACTAATAGGCGTATGTTTTTTAAGTGCTCTATAGATAGCATAAATGGTCGAGATATTATTAACCACTATTTCTTTTTCACTAGGTAATTTATCATATTTTACATCTAATATCTTTTTTATTAAATGTTTTTCCCAACCCATTGGATAAATATTATCAACTAAAACAAGGGAAATATTAGGATAAGTCCCCAAAAACAATTCAAACCGTTCTTTTAACTCACTATTTCCTTCTTTAATAGCAATAATACCTTTATCCATTTTATTAATTTCCATAATGGCATCAATTGCTTCTAATATTTCTTCCGTTTTTAATTTAGCTATCATAAAATCAGCAGTAAGATATGGTTCACATTCAACTGCATTAATAATAATAGTATTTAATTTATTTTTATATTTTAAATAAGTAGGAAAATCACTACCACCCATTCCCGTTACTGCACAATCTTTTAAAAGATCAATAAACTTTTCTTTCGAATATGAAGTTATACTTTCCTTAACACCATTAAATTCTGCTTGTTTTTCTTTAAAATCATTTTTAATAAGAACACATTTAACATATTGACCATTTAGATATAATTTTTCTTCAATCCCAATTACTTCACCACTAACACTAGCATGAATTGGCAATTCAATATTATCATTACGTTTACCAATGACACTACCCTTTAAAACCTTATCACCAACTGATACTAAACATTTACAATCGAAATTAGAGTGATTAACAAGGGGTATATATACTATTTCTGGATCTTTATATTCAATTATATTATCACTAATAGACATTTTTTTATTACTTATTACTTTAACACCACTTAGCATTTTATTTCCTCCTATTATCATGATACCATTTTTTTAATTAAAAAAAAAGAGTATAGATTTAGTTTTCATCAAAATAACTAGTTTAAACTATTATTTTATAAAACGATAAAGGTACTCTATCATTACATATTTTCCACATTATAATATATTTTTTGCACATCTTCAATATCTTCTAACAATTGTATTAATTTTTTGAAAGCGATTAAATCATCATTATTTAATTTTACTTTTTGTTGAGGAATCATGGCAATTTCATCAATTGTAAATATAATATCATTTTTATAATTAATAATCGCATTTTTAATGCGATGTATATCAGTAGGATCACCATATAAAACAATATTATCATCTTCTATTTCAATATCTTTTATATCTATTTCATTATCAATTAAAATATTTAAAACCTCTTCTTCCGTTAAACCAGTAAATTCTAAAATACAATAATTATCATATAAATAAGAAACACTACCACTATTACCTAATTTTGCTTTTGCTTTAGAAAAAACACCACGGATATAACTAATTGTACGATTAACATTATCAGTTAAACAATCAACAATAATAGTTGCACCACCAGGCCCGAACCCTTCATAACGCAATGTATCATAATTTTCTTGTACACCACTATTAACCTTATCAATAGCTCTTTTTATAATATCATTAGGAACTTGATCATTTTTAGCTTTTTCAAGTAAACGTTTTAAATTTTGATTACTTTCCGGGTAAATTCCGCCATTTTTAGCTGTTATATATATGTCTTTTGCATATATTGAATGTAATTTTGATTTAGCAGCACCGGTTTTAGCAATTGATGCTTTTCTTACTTCATAAGCCCTTCCCATTTAGTCACCTTCTTTTATTAATCCGTATCTTTTTCTTCTAGTTCAACTAATACTTCTCTTGGTTTAGATCCATTAACTGGTCCAATTATTCCTCTTTCTTCTAATAAATCAACAATTCTCGCTGCTCTGTTATAACCAATACGATATTTACGTTGAATTAAAGACGCACTTGCTTTTCCTTGCTTAATTATAAATTCAACCACATCAGAATATAATGGGTCTTCCTCTTCTTCTTCATGATTTTCATTATAATTTATTTTATTATCAAGAACAGTTAATTTTTCATCATATTTTGCTTTTTGTTGTTTAATGGTCCAATTAACAACTCTTTTTACTTCTTCTTCGGTTATTAATGAACCTTGTAATCTAATTGGAACATTTTCTCCCATTGGTAGAAATAACATATCCCCTTTACCAAGTAATTTTTCTGCTCCACTCATATCAAGAATAGTTCTTGAATCAATACTACTACTTACAGCAAATGAAATTCGAGACGGAATATTTGCCTTTAATAAACCAGTAATAACATCAGTTGATGGTCTTTGGGTTGCGACAATTAAATGAATACCTGCTGCTCTAGCCATTTGAGTAATACGCATAATTGAATCTTCTACTTCTTTGGAAGCCACTAACATTAAATCTGCTAATTCATCTATAATAACAACAATATAAGGTAGTTTACTTAATTTTTCATCATCATTTAATTGTTTATTTTTATTTTCGATGTATTGATTATAACCAGCAATACTCTTTGTTTCCGTTTCATTAAACATTTCATAACGTTGATCCATTTCTGAAACAATTTTCATTAACGCAATGGCAGCTTTCTTTGGATCATTTACTACTGGCGCAAGTAAATGGGGGATGCAATTATAAACACTTAATTCTACTTTTTTTGGATCGATTAATACTAATTTTACTTCATCTGGTTTTGAACGCATTAAAATTGATACAATCATTGAATTAATACATACTGATTTCCCACTACCAGTTGCACCAGCTACTAATAAATGAGGCATTTTATTAATTTCTGCATATATTGGTTTACCCATAATATCGATTCCTAAAGCCGTTAATAATTTATTATTATCTAAACTATTAGGAATTAAACTCATAACCTCTCTTAAAGAAACCATCGTATTAACACGATTAGGAATTTCAATACCAATTGTATTCTTTCCTGGAATTGGTGCTTGTACCCTAACTGTTTTAGCCGCTAAAGCTAACGCTAATTCTCGATTTATATTTAATACTTTATTTACTTTAGTTCCCGCTTTTATTTCTAATTCATACTGAGTAACACTAGGGCCAACATGTACTTGTACAACTTTCCCAGCAATATCAAAATCATTTAATACTCGTTCAATTATTTCAATATTATTTTTTACTACGCCTTGGTTACTATTCTTTTTATCTTTATTTGGTAAATTTAGTAGCATAATAGAAGGCAATATATATTCATTAGGAATTTCTTCTTCATTGTCTAAACCTTTTTCATTATCAGTTACTTGTGTTAATTCATCAATATTAGAAATAACAATTTTATTATCTTTTTCATATTCTTCATCTGCTTTATCAATTGCTGTTTTATCTACTTTTTCCCGTTTAATTAATTTCCTAATTTTCTTAACTACCCATTTAATTTGTTCCGAAATTGGAATGTTAGTTAATAACACAATACTAAATATAATAAGGGCGAATACAATAATTATCGCTCCATTAGCAAATAATTTATCAAAACTAACTGCTAATAAAGCACCAACCATCCCACCACCAGCATCAACAATTGTATAATTATCTTGAAATGCTAATAATAATTGGTTAACTGTTTCTCTTAAAGTATTAAAATTAGAGCCATGTACTTTAATATAATTAATATGAGAAATAATTAAAATGGAAAAAAACATAATATATAAACCACATAAACGAGGTGAAAAAAAGTCAGGAGCTTCTCGATTTAAAATCATATAAATACCAATTCCAAATACATATATTAAAATTGCCCAACACCAAGCACCAGCTATAAAAACAGCAAAACCATTAATTAGGTTCCCGATGGGTCCAAAGCGACCTAAACCAATAATAGCAATTAATACTAATAATAACCCAATTAATTCAACATGATATCCCGTCTTTTTATCTTTTTCTTTTTTCTCTTTTTTCTTTGCCATTTTACCACCTCATCTTTTAATTATAACATATTATACATAATATTATTTTGGCCATTTATCTTCTTGCTTTAATTTATTTACTGTTTGATCATGCTCAGCATTAGTCTTACTAAAATAAGTATTATTATAAACATCAGCACAAAAAAATAAATAATCATGTTTTTCCGGATTAACAGTTGCTTCAATTGCTACTTCCCCGGGAATGGAAACCGGTCCAACTGGTAGTTTACCAGCCATACTTACTAAATAAGTATTATAAGGACTATTATATGACTTTTTAACTTTCTTTGGTAAACAATTATCTGTTTTTGTTGCGTAACAATTAGTAATACAACTTTGAAAATGTATTTTTTGTTCTAAACGATTATAAAACACACCAGCAATTATTGGCATATCCTTCGTATCTCTACCTTCACCTTGAACAATACTAGCAAAAGTAATAAATTCATGAATCGTAAAATCACTATTTTCGATTTTCTCTTTATATTTAGATAAAACCTTGTCCATTTGTTTTAACATAGTCTTAAATATTTGTTTAACAGAAACATCTTCATTTGAAAAGCGATAAGTATTAGGTGCTAAATAACCTTCTAACGGATAATAAAGATCTTTATTTTTAATATCTTCAGTTAAAAACCAATACTCATTAATTAATGTATCAATGTATTCTTCATCTTCTAATAAATTAAAAATATCCTCCTCTTTATTATTAGTATTATTGGCAATCACTCTTGCAATCTCTCTTACATTAATACCTTCGCGAAATAAAAGATCGATTTCTTCACCAGTTAAACCAGTTCCTTTAACAAGTAATTCAATAATTTTTTTAGTACCCATATTTTGTTTTATATCATAAACACCATGTTTTAAATTATTAATTCTATTTAATTTTAAATATACTTTAAAAAAGAATTTACTTCTAATTACTTTATTTTTTATTAATATATCAGCAATTTTATCACCACTAACTGCTTTCGGAATTTGTACTTTAACAACTTCATCATTTTTACTAACTGGTGATAATTGATATTGATAATAACTAAAACTTAATAATAAAATCGAAATAAATAAAAGGACTAAACTAATAATTAATTTAAATTGTCTTTTCATGTGAACCTCGCTATCTATTTATAAATTAATTATATCATGTAAACCAGTGATTAACAATGAAAATCGTATCAATATAGATACGATTTTATTATCTTAATGATATATATTATCACGTAATTTAATTAATACTTTTTGTTCCTGTCTTGAAACTTGAACTTGAGTCATATCCATTAACGTAGCAGTCTCCATTTGCGTTTTACCTTCTAAATAACGAATCTTAAATAATTCTTTTTCAACAGTTGATAAGTTATTTAACTCTTCTTTTAAACTAATTAAAGTTAATTTATCAATTTTATTATTATCACCAATTACATCATGAAGAGTCATTTCTTTTCCATCTTCATATATTGGTTCATCTGAACTTTTAACATATATATTAACTTGTAAGGCAGTAATTATTTTTTCTTCTGGTATTTCTAAATAATTAGCTAATTCAGCAGTAGTTGGATAACGTTTTAATTTTTGACTAATAACATTACGTGCTTTTTCAATTTTAGCATAAAGATAAAGCAAATCACGGCTTACCTTTATGCCATAATTTTCACGAATATATTTTTTCATTTCCCCTACTATATAAGGATAAGCATAAGTAGAAAACTTACTGCCCCAATTTTGATCATAATTATTATATGCTTTAATTATACCGATAGTACCTACTTGATATAAATCTTCTTTTATATCATAACGATTAAATTGATTAGCTATATCATGAATTAAATTACTATTTGCCATAATTAATTGATTCAATTCTTCTTGATTAGTAGTATTAATTATATCAATCATAAATTTATCACATTAATCGCCCCTAATTCATCGCTAGTTTCAAACATATAATCTAACATATTTGTATTGGTAATTCTAATTTTAACTAACTCATTAGAAATACCACAAACTAAGGCGCGTCCTTTCTTTTGTTCTAATAATTTATTATATTTTATTAATAAATTAATTCCATCAAGATCAATATAATTAAGTTTTTCAATATTAAACACAACAAAGCAAACGTTATTGGAACCAATCATATCATCTAAAAATATTTTTAAATTGTCACAAGTGTCATCACTTAATATTCCTTCCAAGCGAACAAATAAAATACCTTTACGAAATTCAGTGTTGATTGTTAACATGCAATTATTCCTCCTTGGCACATATTAAAACACTAATTAATAAACGATTAAATAGATTCGACAAAACTAGAACATTTAAACGAACGACAAACCCTTATCCTTTTCGATACTTATAAATAATTTTTATTATAATAACGACAACAATAATGATTAAAAGCCATTTTGATAAAGGATTTATCTTCGATTTCGTTGAAATTAATTTTACCTTTTTCGAATTATTATTTATTTCTTCTTTTGGTAAAACGTTATTGAAATCATTATTATTGTCTGTTTTTTGGTCTTCAAAATTAACCGGACAAACACCAGTCTCTTCTTCATTTATGATTGTTTCAGTTTTAGTTTCTTTTTTTATATTTTTTTTTAATTTAGAATCTGTCTTTATTTCCAGTTCTAATGATTCCACTAAATCTGGTTCTTTTGGTTTAATTTCCTCTTCTAAGTTTAATTCAATTAATCGATATAAATAATAATCTTGATAATTTTCTTCATCTTTTATATAATCACCATTAACTTCTAAATAAAATCCATCTAAATAATCTTTATTAATATTAAAATAACGATATTTTATATCTTTATATCTTTTTTCAACTGCCATAATCATTTGCCGATAATATGTGGCATTTAAAAAGTCATCAGTATAAACCCAATCTTGATAAACAGGATTAATAATCCAGTCTTGATCAGGAATAATTAAATATCTTTCTGGATTTAAATATGATGAAGAGACTACATAAGAAACAAATTGATAATAAATATTATTTGTTATATCAGGTGTTTCTGTCATATAAAGATTAAACTTTTTTGGACTAGTCGTATGATCATACATATATAATTCAATTTTTATTTTATTAATACTATAATAATCACCTAAATCAATTATAATTTTACCACCATTATTAACATAAGCATTATTTTCATTAATAACACCATTAGTAACATAATGATAAAAATTATTACTACAATTAAAACATTCCATTTCATAATCATATAATTTATTATCAATAAAAATATTTAATTCGGAAACATTAAAGGATAAAAAGCCACCCTTAAAATCATCAAATATAATATATCGAATTGGTTTTAATTCACGATATTTATTAACCGTTCTTTTTTCAATCAAACGATCTGGATGAATAGTAGGATTATTTTTATGATCCCAATTACTCCATTCTGTTTCAATATAATCATCTTGATTAAGATAAGGATAACTACTTGAATTTAATCCTTTTAAATAATATTCATCACTATATACATATTCTTCTAAATACCAACGATAACGTCTTTCTGTTTTTATTAATTCATATTTTTCATCACTTATTTTTTCAATTTGCCAAAACGGCTCATTATGATTATCGTTTGCATAAACATTAAAAGTACAAAAAAATAATACTAAGCTTAAAATAATTTTTTTCATTATTATTCCTCCTAGTATTATGTTCTTAATAAATGTTTGTTTTTCCTTCTTAATAAGTATTTTTACATAAAAAAAGCATTGGCAACGTCCTATTTTCGCGATTAACTATCGTCGGCGCTGAAGTGCTTAACTTCTGTGTTCGGGATGGGAACAGGTGTCACCACTTCGCTATCGTCACCAATACAATATATTTAGAAATAGTTCTTTCAAAACAAGATAATGTGTGTGCACAAATTAAATATATAAGAGTTAAAT
>JAQUEG010000022.1 GCA_028685275.1 Bacilli bacterium | reverse complement strand
GGAAGTGCACCTTCAATCGAATAGCCCCCCTCAAGTACGGCAATATCCGGACTAAGCTTTTCATTTAGTTTCGATAGTATTGGGATAATAATGAGCAATAATCTGTTTATAATTATATCCTCCTTTTGCCATTCCATTTGCGCCATATTGACTCATTCCTACCCCGTGACCATAACCTTTAGTAGTAAAAATGACCTCGTTATCTTTTATTTTAATACTAAAATCAGTTGATCTTAATCCTAAAGTTTCCCTAATGTATTTACCTGAAAATTCTTTTCCATCAATTTCAATTTTATCAATACTATTACCATCAGTATAATTAAGTATTTCAATATTGCTATTATCGTTTAAATCAATTCCTAATAAAGAAGCAATAATTTTCAAATCTTTATTCGTTTCCCTTAAATAAGTGGGGGCTTCTTTGTCCCAAGGGCTATCAACACTTATTAAATAGGGATAACTATCACCCCATACTTGAGCAGCATTTTCGGTTTTTCCATTATTAGTTGAATGATATAATGCATCTATATATTTATTGTTATAAGTAATATGTTCACTTTTAGTGGCCATTACTGCTTTTTTAATTTTGTTATAATAATTTTCAAAATTACTGCCCCAATATGTTTTTAACTGATTAATATCTTTATAATTTTGATGAGTATGCGTATCATAAAGTGTTTCGTTTTTACTAATTCTTTTTAAAGCATAAGTTCTTGCTACTACCGCTTGTGCTTTTAATGCTTCAGTTTGAAATAATGCTGGCATTTCTGCAGCTACTACACCAGTTACATAATTTTCAAGTTCAATTTGCTCAATTGCACCACTAGAACGTTGTAAAGTAACTAATTGTTCATTAACAACATTTACTGGTTCTTTTGGTTTTTCTATTTTTTCAATATCTAAAGTTTCAGTTTCATTAGGTGTTTTAGTTATTGATTCTTCTTTTTCATTAGAAATTTCAATTTTATTTTTCTTTATAATATTTTTTAATTCAATATTAGGGTTTGAAAAGTCTTTAATATATTCGACATATTGATATTTAGGTGTTATTTCGCTTTTTAAATTTTGATATGGTAAATCAGATAAAAATAATGAACTCATAATAATCCCATTAACTACTAAAAATATTTTAGTACCATCAAAATCAATTTTTTTATTTTTTATATAATCAGTTACTTTTTCATATATAGTTTTTCTTTTTTGATCAGGAGGCTGTTGATTAATGATAGCAAATTCATAATTATAATCTAAATATAAATATAAAACTTTCTCATTATTATTTTCTACAATTAAATGATTAGCAAACATAATATCACCTGTATTTAGTATTGGAAAATTAAAAATAATAATACAAGTAATAATTATATATATATATTAATCAGTTGACAAACCTGTGTTTATACTATACACTTTATGTATATGACATTGTGTCATTTAGATAAGGAGTGAATAATTATGCCATTAAATACTTTTGAGAAAATACCAAAAGAAAAACAAGAAAGAGTATTAAATGCTGCTATTAAGGAGTTTTCACGGGCACCTTTAAATGAAGCATCAATTGCTAATATTATAAAAGATGCTAAAATTCCAAGAGGTAGTTTTTATCAATATTTTAAAGATAAAGAAGATATTTATTATTATATTTTAGAAGAACATAGTAATGATATTAGAAAAAATTTATTAGATAATTTAATTAAAACAAAAGGTGATATTGTTATTTCTTTTATTGAATTATATAAATATACTATAAATAAAATAAACAATCCGAATTATAAAGTATATTTTAAAAATATATTTTTACATCTTAATCATCAATTAGAACGTAAATTTACTTTAAATTTAGATGATAATTTAAATGATGTTATTAATTTAACTGATATTAATAAATTAAAAATTGATAGTAAATTACAACTTATTTATATAATTGATATTTTGGAAGCAATATTTATGCATAATTTAGTTCAAAGTTATAAACGTAATATTTCGATTGAAAAAAACATTGAAATATTTATTAAAGAAATTAAATTAATTGTTAATGGATTAGCGAAAGTTAAATAATGTATAAAAAAAACTGCCTCATATATACTAAAAATAAGACGAGGTGGTTAGTAATGGATTTTAATCAATATTTAAATATAGTAATAAGAAGTGTTACTGCTCTTGTTGCTTTATTTTTTTTAACTAAATTATTAGGTAAAAAACAAATTTCACAGCTTAGTGTTTTTGAATATGTAATTGGTATTTCAATGGGATCGATTGCGGCTGAAATTTCTGTTAATGAGGATACGCCTACTATAAATGGTGTGATAGCGATGGTGATGTACACTTCTATTGTATATATAATGTCATTTTTCACTCTTAAAAGTTTAATGATTCGGCGATTATTTACGGGAACACCTACTATTCTTGTACAGAATGGTCAAATATTGGAAAAAGGGCTTAAAAAAAGTATGCTTGACGTTAACGATTTACTAGAGGAGTGTCGTTGTAATGGTTATTTTGATTTAAGTAAAATAGAATATGCTATTATGGAAACCAATGGACAGGTTAGTTTTTTATCTAATAGTGAAGAACGTCCGTTAACACCTAAAGATATGAATATTAAACCACCATATGAGGATTTAGTAGCTAATGTTGTGCTTGATGGTAAAATTATTATAAAAAATTTAAAAATGATTAATAAAACCAAAAAGTGGTTATTAAATGAATTAAAAAAAAGAGGTTATTATAACCTCAATAATATCTTATTAGTAACTTGTGATATAAATAAAAATTTAGTAATTTATGAAAAAAATAAAAATATTAAAGAAAAAAATTGTTTAGAATAATTATAATTTAAAATCTTGTTCGTCATCATCGGTCATATCTTTACCATCGTAAAATGGTTTTTCTTCTAAACGGGCTATTTTACTAACGATGTTACTAGGAAACATTTTAACCATTTTATTATATTTAATAATATTCTTATTATAATATCCTTTATAAGCAGTAAGTTGTTCATCTGTTTCTTTTAATTCATTTAATAATTCATTAAAATTTTTAATATTTTTTATTTGTTCTTCTTTTATCGTTATATAGTTATTAAATACTTTAACTAATTCTCGGTCTAATTCAAAATTAGAAATTTTCATCTCTTTTAATTCGTTTAATTCTTTTTCTTTTTCGGTCTTAATTGTTTTGTCAGCAATAATATTAATTCCTTTAGCTAAAAAATCAAATTTTTCTCGCAAAGTATTGTCAATATTATTTTCCGCAATATTAATTTTAATTATATATGTTTGGAAATGGTTGTATATTAATAGAAAAATAATAAGAAGAATACTTGTTATAATAATAATTAACAAAATTAGTGAAATATTGTCCATTTGCTCACCCTCTTCTTTTAAAAATTATATCAAAAGAAAAAGGATGTGGCAATCCTTTTTATCTATTTGTTGTTCCTGGAACAGGTATATCATAAGAAATTGGTTCTTCAAACTCAACATAATTCAAATAAATTATTAACAATAAGTACCATTTTCCCGTGTTAGGATCACTTATAACAATATGATCTCTTCCCGCTTGTTCAATAATACCAGTAAAAACTTTATCACGCCATTCAACTGAATCTGGATATGAAAAATATAATCGTGCTAATTTACCTTTATTAAGACGCAATATGTTTTCAATGTAAGAGATTTCTGTTGTTGGAAACCCAGTTATTTGTTGTTCTAGTGGTGGTACTGTTTGCTGATTTGGTGTTCCTAATGGGGTAGGTGTTCCGGGGAAAGTAGGGTTTTGATAATAACTATTATTCATTTAATCATCCTTTCTAAATCTAATAAAATATATGAAATTAAAAAGGTAGATATGACTAAGTTTTTATATATTCATTGTGTTTATATGGCTTATTATGGTATAATTTTGATAAATAATTAGAAAGGAGAATATATTAATAAATGAAAATAAAAATTGGTGTTTCAGCGCGGCATGTTCATTTGTCATTAGATGATTTTAAAATACTATTTGGCTCTAATCATAAATTAACTAAAATAAATGATTTAATTCAACCTGGTGAATTTGCAGCGGCAGAAATGGTAACTATTAAAACCGAAAAAGGTCAAATCGAAAATGTGCGGATTATTGGTCCGATAAGACCATATACACAAGTTGAAATTAGTAAAACTGATGCATATGTTTTAGGTTTAAATCCACCGGTACGAAATTCAGGTGATTTAATTGGTAGTGAACCAATTACTATTATGACTGATAAAGGGGTAATTAATAAACCATATGGCTGTATTATTGCTACTAGGCATATTCATATTGCACCAGATTTAATTAAAAAGTATAAAATAAATGCTGACAAAAAGGTTAAAATTAAAATATTTGGTGAAAAAGGTGGAATTATAGATAATGTTCATATTCGGGTAATTGATAATGCTAAATATGAATTACATCTTGATCTTGATGATGCTAATGCGCATTTATTAAAAAATGGTGACGAAGGTGAGGTATTGTTAAATGAATGAATTTAAAATTTGCGATATTTGTAATGATAAATATGTAGAAAAATTAAAAAAGGAGTTAACAGCATTAGATGAAACCGCTGAAATTAGTGTTGGTTGTCAAGGCCTTTGTGGTATTGGAGCAAGTAAAATATTTGTAGTTGTTAATGGAATTGCTGCTATTGGTGAAACAATTGAAGAAGTAATTAGTAAAGTAAAAGAAACGATGAATAAAGAATAAGTTAACGGAGATGAAATAATGACTTTTAAAATAGGGGATGTTGAAATTGCCAATCAAGTTTGTTTAGCACCAATGGCAGGAATCAGCAATAGTGCTTTTCGACGCATTGTAAAAGAATTTGGATGTGGACTTGTTTTTGCTGAAATGGTAAGTGACAAAGCCGTTCAATATGATAATGAAAAAACACTAAAGATGCTTTTTAAAACCGAAATGGAGCGACCAATT
The DNA here is from genome assembly GCA_028685275.1 of Bacilli bacterium. Lineage (GTDB taxonomy): Bacteria > Bacillota_I > Bacilli_A > RF39 > UBA660 > SKGN01. The sequence goes on along the minus strand of JAQUEG010000022.1, from coordinate 3,637 downwards.
GCCCAACAAATATTTGGTAGCGATAAGGAATCATTTGTCGCCGCTGCTAAAATTATTGAAGCAAAAATGAAACCGGATATTATTGATATTAATATGGGTTGCCCCGTTCCGAAGATTGCTATTCGTTCACAAGCGGGAGCTTCTTTGTTAAAAACACCAGAGAAAATATATGAAATTGTTAAAGCGGTAGTAAACGCTGTTTCTTGTCCGGTAACTGTTAAAATTAGAAGTGGTTGGGATAGTAATAACATTAATGCTGTTTCAGTAGCAAAATTATGTGAAAAGGCTGGTGCTAAAGCGATTATAATTCATCCTCGAACAAGAACTCAAGGTTATAAAGGAAAAGCAGATTGGCAAATGATTAAAGCTGTTAAAGAAAATGTTTCTATTCCGGTTATTGGGAATGGTGATATAAAAACACCAATTGATGCTAAAAAAATGTTAGATGAAACTGGTTGCGATGCCATTATGGTCGGACGAGCTGTGTTAGGTAATCCCTGGTTAATTAAACAAATCATTTTATATCTAGAAACAGGCGTTCTTTTAAAAGGACCAACTGTTAAAGAAAAAATAGAAATGATAAAAAAACATTTCAATTATTTAATCGAAATAAAAAATGAACGTCAAGCTTTATTAGAAATTAGAAGTCATGCTATTTGGTATTTAAAAGGAATTCCTAATGGGAAAGAAATAAAAAACAAAATATTTATGGCTAAAAATTTTACTAATATGATGGAAATTTTTGACCAATATTTACAATAATGATAATATGTTGTAAAATAGAATAGAGGTGTAAGGATGAGAGAATTAACTGATCAAGAAATTATTCGTCGACAAAAGTTAGAAGAACTTAAAAGTTTGGATGTTGATCCTTATGGAGAAGGATTTGAAGTTAATTCTAATTCAAATGAAATAAAAGAAAAATATGATTCATATAATAAAGAAGAATTAGAAAAAATGAATATTGAGGTTATTATTGCGGGTCGCATAATGACTAAAAGAAAAAAAGGGAAAGCGGGATTTATGCATATTCAAGATCGGTTTGATCAAATTCAAATATATGTCCGATCTGATAGCGTTAGTGAATTAGAATATGATTTATTTAGTAAAGCTGATTTAGGTGATATTATTGGTATTGAGGGAAAAATATTTCGTACTAATACTGGGGAATTAACTATATGGGCTTATAAATATATACATTTAGCTAAAGCGCTTAGACCTCTTCCAGAAAAATATCATGGGTTAACTGATATAGAAGAAAGATATCGACGCCGTTATGTTGATTTAATTATGAATGAAGATGCTAGGCGAATTGCTTTTATGAGACCTAAAATAATTAGAACGATTCAATATTATTTAGATAATTTAGGTTATGTTGAAGTTGAAACCCCAATTTTAGGAACTGTTCTAGGAGGAGCGAATGCTCGTCCATTTGTAACTCATCATAATACTTTAGATATTGATATGTATTTAAGAATTGCGACAGAGTTGCATTTAAAAAGGTTAATTGTTGGTGGTATGGATGGTGTTTATGAAATAGGACGATTATTCCGTAATGAAGGAATGGATCGTAATCATAACCCAGAATTTACGACCATCGAATTATATAAAGCTTATAGCGATATGAAAGGAATGATGGAATTAGCGGAAAATCTTATCAAACACACGGTTTTTGAAACTTTAGGAACATATCAAATTAATTGGAAAGGAAATATTATTGATTTTGAACAACCATGGCAAAAATTACATATGGTAGATGCCATTAAAAATGCCTGTGGTGTTGATTTTTATCAACAATATACTTTAGAAGAAACTAAAAAGTTAGCTAAAGAACATAATATTGAAATTGAACCTCATTATGATGTTGGCCACATAATTAATGCTTTCTTTGAAAAATATGTTGAAGAAAAAATCATTAACCCAACTTTTATTTATGGACATCCAATTGAAATTAGTCCTTTAGCAAAAAAAAGCAAGGATGAACGTTTTACTGAACGTTTTGAACTATTCATTTGTGGTAATGAATATGCTAATGCTTTTAGTGAATTAAATGATCCGATTGATCAACGAGAAAGATTTGAAAACCAGTTAAAAGAAAAAGACCTTGGTAATGAAGAAGCAAGTGAAATGGATGAAGATTATATTGAAGCTTTAGAATATGGTCTGCCACCAACTGGTGGTATTGGAATTGGTATTGACCGTTTGGTTATGTTAATTACTAATTGTGATAATATTCGTGAAGTAATCTTATTCCCACATATGAAAAACAAGAATTAGAAATAAGAATTAAAGGAGTGATAAAATGAAAAATAAAAACTTATTAAAAACGTTAGGAATTACTATTTTAGTCGTTATATTATTAACTTGGATTTTACCTTCATCTACTTTTGATGGTTATAATGTAACAAAAGGAATTATTGTTCCAACTGGTATTTGGGATATTTTTAGTGCTATTGGCGTAACCATTGCTTACTTTTGGCAACCAGGAGTGTTCTTGCTATTTGTTGGAGGATTATATGGTGTTTTAAGAAGCACTGGTGCTTTAGCCGGAGTAGTAAATAAAGTAAAACAAATGGCAAAAGGAAACGAAAAGATTTTCTTATTAATTACACTTGCTATATTTATGAAAACGACAGCATTTACTGGTGTTAGTTTTCCACTAATAGTTTTTGTCCCATTATTTATTGCTATTATTTTAGCAATGGGTTATAGTAAATTATTAGCATTATTGTGTACTGTAGGGTCTATTATTATTGGTAGTTTAAGCACAATTAATAATACTTATATTAATGAGGTTTTACATATAAATGGACTTTCATATTTTTGGTATAAAATTGCATTATTAGTATTGTCGTTAGTTTTAACTGGTTTTTATGTTTGGAAAACAGCTGAAATGAAAAAAGGACGTAAATCAGAAAATGTTACGGAAGAAATGAAATTTTTAGATGAAGAAAGTACCAAACAAGGGGCAAAATTATGGCCAGCATTTACTGCTTTTGGTTTACTTTATGTTGTGTTTATTTTGGGATTAACTTCTTGGACACAAATATTTGGAACTGAAATGTTTATGAAGTGGCATAGTACAATTATGGACATTAAAATAGGTAATTTCCATATTTTCCAAAATATTTTAGGTCAAACAATTGTTCCGTTCGGACAATGGAATATTGTTGAATGTATTACCGTTATTGGTCTTATTACCTTAATTTTAGTATTCATATATAAAGTAAAAATGAAAGATATGCTTACTAATTTCTTAAATGGAGTTAAAAAAGCATTACCAATTGCTGCGTTAGTAGTTTTAATTAATGTGGTTGTAATATTTACTTTGAATTCTGGTTTTTATGCAACTGTTATTAATTATTTGATAAATTTAACTGATAAAATGAATGCGATAATTATGGCAATTAACGTTTTCTTTGGTTCTATTTTAACAGTTGATAATTTATATGTTTCAAATTACTTACTAAATATTTCATCTGTCTTAATTAATGATCAATCAGCGATGCCATTACTAATGATGATCACACAAACTATGTATGGAGTTGCAATGTTAATTGCACCTTCTAGTCTAGTATTAATTGCTGGTTTAGCATACTTAGAAGTTCCTTATACGAGCTGGTTAAAATATATTTGG
>JAQUEG010000021.1 GCA_028685275.1 Bacilli bacterium | reverse complement strand
AATAAAAAAAGAGCAAGATTTTTATTCTTTGCTCTTTTTTTGTTATCTATCATTATTATACTTTTTGAATTCTTCTTGTAATTCTTTTTTATTCATCTTGGAATATCCTTTTATTTTTTTTGCTTTTGCTTCTGCTTTTAATTCTTCTAGTGTTAATTCTTTTTCATCGGTTTTTATTTCTTCTTCATTTGGCATTTTTTTATGTTTTACTAAATAATCAATTTGTTCTTTAGTTAAAGTTTCATATTCAATTAAAGTTTCAGCAATAAGTTTTAGTAAATCTTTATTAGCTTCTATTATTTTTTTTGCTTCTATATAACACTCATTAATAATTTTTCTAATTTGTTCATCTATTTCATGTGCTACTTCGTTAGAAAAATTCCTACTTTTGTTATAATCACGTCCTAAAAAGACCCCTTCTTCCCGTTCTTCTAATTGGATTGGTCCAAGGTCACTCATTCCAAATTCTGTAACCATACTTCTTGCTATTTTAGTAGCTTTACCAAAGTCATTATGAGCACCAGTCGTAATTTCATTAAATATTAATTCTTCTGCTACTCGTCCCCCAAGTAACCCTGTAATACGTTCCGTTAATTCTTTTTTAGTTTGGGTATATTTTTCTTCTTTGGGCACCATCATAGCATATCCACCAGCATAACTTCTTGGAATTATTGTTACCTTTTGAACATCATGGGCATCATCTAGTTTTAACCCTAACACTACGTGTCCTGCTTCATGATACGAAACTAATTTTTTCTCTTTTTCGGTATACTTTTTACTTTTTTTAGCAGGTCCCATTAATACACGATCAGTCGCTTCATCAATTTCACTTAAAGTAATATATTTTTTATCACGGCGAACTGCTAGTAATGCAGCCTCATTTAATAAATTTTCTAAGTCTGCTCCACTAAAACCAACTGTTCGTTTAGCAATATTATTAAATTTAACTGATGGCGCGAAAATTTTATTATTAGCGTGAACTTGTAATATTTCTTCTCTACCTTTTACATCAGGTAAATTAACAGTAATTTGACGATCAAATCTCCCTGGTCTTAATAAGGCTGGATCTAAAACATCAGGACGATTCGTTGCGGCAATTATAATAATACCTTCATTAGCACCAAAACCATCCATTTCCGTTAATAACTGATTTAAAGTTTGTTCTCTTTCATCGTGACCGCCACCTAAACCAGTACCACGCTGACGTCCAACGGCATCTATTTCATCAATAAAGATTAAGCATGGTGCATTATGTTTTGCTTGTTTAAACATATCACGAACACGACTAGCACCAATTCCCACAAATAGTTCTACAAAATCTGAACCACTAATAAAATAAAATGGTACATTAGCTTCTCCAGCAACTGCTTTTGCTAATAATGTTTTACCAGTTCCAGGAGGTCCAACTAAAAGTACTCCTTTGGGGATTCTTGCCCCTAAACTTTGAAATTTCTTTGGATTTTTTAAAAAATCAATTAACTCGCCTACTTCTTCTTTTTCTTCGGTAAGTCCAGCTACATCTTTAAATGTTACTTTATTACTTTCTTCATTTAGTTTTGCTCTACTTTTACCAAAATCAAGTGATCTTGTATTGCCTGCCATTTGTTTGCTAAAGAAATAAAAAACAACAAACACTAATACTAAAATCGGTAAAATATTTATAAGAAATAATAGAAACGTACTGGCTTCTGGATCTGATTTAGTATCTATTTCAAAATTAAATTCTTCACGTGCTTTTAATACTCTACTCATTATTTCATCGGAAAAAGGTGTGCGAACAAAGAAACTTTCATTTTCTTCATATTCCTTCGTCTTTCCTGTAATTTCATAAACTTTCGCGCGATCACGTGGCATTACAACTAATGATTCTACTTCATCATTAGTTAATAAATCTTCAAACTGGTCATAAGTTAATACATTTACTTTTTGATTAAAAAAGTTTAATGCTAAAATTATTACTAAACCAATCATAATTAAAAATATATATGGTTTAAAACCTTTTGTTATTTTTTTCTTTTTCATAAAAACCTCCTCTTAATAATACTTAATTATTATATCATAATTTTCATCTAATGATTTATCAAATTTGGTTTTTTTAAGCCCTGGTAACCAAACTATTTTTTCACTAGCATCAAGCACTACTGGCCAAGTTTGACGTTCATGCCCACTAATTTTTTCATCGATAAAAATATCCTTTAACTTTTTTCGTCCTAGCATTCCCTTTATTTCCATGCGATCCCCTATTCTTTTGTTACGTACAAATAAAGGGAGTTTTATTTCATTACTATTAAGACGACAAACAAAATTATTAGTCCAGTCGCATTTATCAACCACTTCTAAATTCATGCCATTAGGTAAATTAATATATGATGTTAACTCAATTTCATATTCATTTATTTCCTCATCTTCCTTTATATAACTTAAATTATTATATGATTTAATAAATTTAACATTATTAGGTAAATGAATATAAGAATTTGGTTTACTAGAATTTATTAATTTATAAATTAAATCAATATGACTATCATGGATTAGCATTAAATCATCATGATATATACCTTCTAAAATATAATTAATTATTTTTATTTGTAACACTTTATCTAATTCCATAAAACGTTCAATATTTAAAATATTTTGAGCATAAACATCATTAATTATATTATACATTTGTTTATCTATATAGTCATTATACGCAAATAAGGTCTCACTATATTTTAAAAATTTTTCATGAACATTAGGTGCTTCTTTTTTAAAAAAAGGTAAAACATACTTACGATAACGATTACGGGTATATTTATCTTTTTTATTAGAAGCATCAGTAACATACTTAATATTATTATCTTTATTATATTGTAATATTTCATCTTTAGTCACATGAATTAAAGGTCTTAATATTTTATAATCACTCATATCTAATACCTTTGAAAACCCCGCATAACCTTTAAAAGTAGAACCACGTACAATGCGCATTAAAATAGTTTCGATTAAATCATCTCCATGATGAGCTGTTATTAAATATTTAGCACCATATTTTTTTACAATTTTATCGAAATAAATATAACGCTTACTACGTGCTTCATTATGGAAATTATCATCCCCATATTCTTTAATTTTCATACTTTCAAAAATAATTTGATTATTATCGCAATACTTTTCAACAAATACTTTTTCGCCAGCACTTTCTTCACGCATATTATGATTTACATGAGCACAAATAATAAAAATATCTGTTTCTTTTCTTAATTCAATCAACATATGTAATAAAGCCATAGAATCTGGTCCACCGGATACACCTACAATAACTGTATCGTGATATTTAATTCCTACTTCATTTAATAAAAAATTATATGCTTTATCCATTGTTAATCACCTCTAAATTAGATCTTACATCATTCTTTATTTATTTTATCACTATTTTGATTATTTGTATATAATAATGGTTTTAAGTACCCACCAGTATAAGATTTTGAACATTGTGCTATTTCCTCTGGTGTTCCAGTTACCACTACATAACCACCTAAATTGCCACCTTCAGGTCCTAAATCAATAATGTAATCAGCTACTTTAATAACATCTAAATTATGTTCAATTACTACTACAGTATCACCATTATTAACTATTCTTTGTAATATTTTTAATAATTTAGACACATCCGCAATGTGTAAGCCCGTTGTTGGTTCATCTAATACATATAAACTTTTCCCGGTTGGCCTTTTTTGCAATTCTTTTGCTAACTTAACGCGGCTTGCTTCACCACCTGATAAAGTTGTCGCATTTTGACCCAGTTTAATATAACCTAAACCAACATCCATAATTGTTTTTAACTTCTTTTCAATTTGACTAATATTTTTAAAATGTTCGTAAGCTTCTTCAACTGTCATATTAAGGACATCTGCAATGTTTTTACCTTTAAACTTTATTTCTAAGGTTTCCCGGTTATACCTTTCTCCTTTGCACACTTCACAATTAACATATACATCTGGTAAAAAGTGCATTTCAATTTTTTTAACACCGTCACCACTACATGCTTCACAACGGCCTCCTTTTACATTAAATGAAAAAATACTTTTAGTATACCCTCTAATTTTAGCTTCTTTCGTTTCCGCAAAAACGGCTCTGATATCATCAAAAACACCAGTATAAGTAGCTGGATTACTACGTGGAGTACGTCCGATTGGATCTTGGGAAATGTTAATAATTTTATCAATATTTTCTAATCCTTTTATACTTTTATAAGGACCTGGTTTTTCTTTTGTTTTATATAAATTAGAAGCAATCGCTTTATATAATATTTCATCAACAAGTGATGATTTCCCGCTTCCTGAAACCCCAGTAACACAAATAAAAGTACCAAGGGGAAATTGAACATTTATCTTTTTTAAATTATTAACGGCACAACCTTTTAATTCAATATATTTATCATTTCCTTTTTTTCTATCTTGAGGTATTTTTATCTCTTTTTTACCAATTAAATATTGAGCAGTAATGCTATTTTTATTTGCCATAACTTCTTTTACGGTTCCAGCTGCTACAATATAACCACCATGAACCCCCGCATTTGGTCCAATATCAATTAAATAATCAGCTTGTAACATGGTATCAAAATCATGCTCTACAACAATTAAAGTATTACCTAAATCGCGCATTTCCTTTAACGAGTTAATTAATCTTTGATTATCACGTTGGTGTAAACCAATACTTGGTTCATCTAATACATATAATATGCCTGATAAACGAGACCCAATTTGCGTTGCTAATCTAATTCGTTGCGATTCCCCACCAGATAAAGTTGTAGCGGTTCGATTTAATGATAAATAATCTAAGCCTACATTAACTAAAAATGTTAAACGCTCCTTTATATCTTTTAATAATAACTGAGCAATTTCGGTTTGTTCTTTATTTAATTTCATTTTTTCAAAGAAAGTTAATAATTCCTTAATACTAAGATAACATATCTCATTAATATTTTTCCCCTTAATTAAAACAGAAAGAACTCCGGGTTTTAACCGTGTGCCATTACAAGTTGGACAATCATGCTCAATCATATATTGATTTAACCAATCACGAACAGAAGGACTTTTAGTTTCTAAATAACGACGCTCTAAATTTTTAATAACGCCTTCGTAAGGTTCACGATTAGAATAAATATTACCACTTCTTGATTTAAATTTAAATTTAATAATATCATCAGAACCATATAAAATAATATCTAATTCTTTTCGCTTTAAATCATTAATTTTTTTGTTCATATCAATATTATAATAATCACAAACAATTTCTAATTTACGTTTATATATATTAACTTTATTCATATTGATAAATGGTTTAATCGCCCCTTGATTCAAACTTATATTTTTATTAGGTATAATTAAATCTTCATCCATTTTTAATTTAAACCCTAAACCTTTACAATCAGGACAAGCCCCATATGGGGAATTAAAAGAAAATATTCTTGGCTCTAGTTCTTCCATTGAAAAATTACAATAAGGGCACGCTAAATTTTCATTTAATAGCATTTCTTCGCCACCAACTACATGAATAATAACTTTCCCCTCTGATAATTTAGTAGCAGTATTAATTGATTCATGCAGACGACTTTGAATATCTTTTTTTATAATTAAACGATCAATTATAACATCGATATTATCTTTTTTGTTTTTATCTAACTTTATTTCTTCACTTAAATCTTTAATTTCACCATTAACTCTAACACGTACAAAACCACTTTTTCGTAAACTAGCAATTATATCTTTATGCATCCCTTTTTCGCCACTAACAATCGGTGCCATTACCATTATTTTTGTATTTTCTTTTAATTCTAAAACTTTATCAACCATTTCTTCAACGCTTTGCTTAGTAATTGGAATTTTATGAATTGGACAGTGCGGTACACCAATCCTAGCATATAATAACCTTAAATAGTCATATATTTCTGTGATAGTACCCACTGTTGATCGCGGGTTTTTATTAACAGTCTTTTGTTCAATACTAATAGCCGGACTTAATCCCTCAATACTATCTACTGCTGGCTTTTCACTACTACCTAAAAATTGACGAGCATAAGCACTAAGTGATTCGACATAACGGCGTTGTCCTTCTGCATAAATAGTATCAAACGCTAAACTACTTTTCCCACTTCCCGATACACCAGTCATTACTACTAATTTATTTTTAGGAATCGTAATATCAATATTTTTTAGATTATTTTCTCTTGCTCCCTTTATTATAATTTTATCCATCTTACATCACTCTTTCATTCTTCTAATTTTATTTCAAATAAAATATCCCGTAATTCGGCTGCTCTTTCAAAATCTAAATTACGAGCTGCTTCATTCATTTCTTTTTCAATTTTTCTTATTATTTTATCACGTTCTTTTTTAGTATAAATATTATCAATTGGCTTTTCTTCTAAAATAGTATCGTTAACAATCAAATCTCTAATTTCTTTAGTAATGGTTTTAGGAGTAATATTGTGTTCGTTATTATGTTGTTCTTGAATTGTCCTTCTTCTTGCTGTTTCTTTAATAGCAATATCCATACTTTCACTAATTTTATCAGCATACATAATAACATAGCCATTAGCATTACGAGCACAACGTCCAATCGTTTGAATTAAACTACGAGTACTTCGTAAAAATCCTTGTTTATCAGCATCTAAAATCGCAATTAAACTTACTTCAGGAATATCTAATCCTTCTCGTAATAAATTAATTCCCACTAAAACATCATATTTTTTTAAACGTAAATCTCTAATAATTTTTACGCGATCTAAAGTTTTTACTTCACTATGAAGATACGCAACATTTATATCTAATTGTTTTAAATAATTAGTTAATTCTTCTGACATTCGAATTGTAAGGGTTGTAATTAATACTCTTTCATTTACTTGTATTCTTTTATTAATTTCCTTTACTAAATCATCAATTTGACCCTTACTAGAACGCACTTCAATGATTGGGTCTAATAAACCCGTTGGTCTAATTATTTGTTCAATTACTTGATGATTAGTTTTAGTTAATTCATAATCCCCAGGAGTAGCTGATAAACAAATTACTTGTTTTACTTTTTTCTCAAATTCATCAAAACGAAGTGGTCTATTATCTAACGCACTAGGCAAACGAAAACCATAATTAACTAACATTTGTTTACGTGCTTGATCCCCATTATACATACCCCTAATTTGAGGAATAGTAACATGTGATTCATCTATGATTAATAAGAAATCATCACCAAAGTAATCAATTAAAGTAGTTGGTGTTTCTCCTGCTTCTCGTAATGATAAATGACGCGAATAATTTTCAATTCCAGAACAAAAACCGGTCTCCATTAACATTTCAATATCATAATTAGTTCTTTCCATTAATCTTTGATGCTCAATTAATTTTCCTTGTTCTTTTAAAACTGTTAATCTTTCGACTGCTTCTTTTTTTATTCTTTTAATCGCTTCTTTTAATTTATCATCACTAGTAACAAAATGACTAGCAGGATAAATACTAACTGTTTTTTTAACGTTTAATACTTTCCCCGTTAACACATCAAATTCATTTATTTTTTCAATTTCATCACCAAATAATTCAATTCTAATGCCATTTTTTCGTTCATAACTAGGAATAACTTCAATTATATCACCATGAACCCGAAAAGTACCACGCTTAAAATCAATATTATTTCGTTCATATAACATTTCAACTAAACGCTTTAATATTTTTTCTCTTTCTATTTGGTCACCAATATTTAAAATTAACATTTTCTTTTTATATTCTTCTACTTCGCCAATCCCATATATACAAGAAACTGATGCAACAACAATTACATCTTTACGATTCATTAAAGCGGAGGTAGTACTATGTCTTAATTCATCAATTTCATCATTAATACTAGCATCTTTTTCAATATAAGTATCAGTTGATGGAATATAAGCTTCTGGTTGATAATAATCATAATAAGAAACAAAGTATTCAACTTTATTATGAGGAAATAACTCTTTAAATTCACTATAAAGTTGACCCGCTAGGGTTTTATTATGGGCAATAACTAACACTGGTTTATTTATTTCTTTAATTACATTTGAAATCGTAAAGGTTTTCCCAGTTCCAGTTGCGCCTAATAAAACTTGATGTTTTTTTCCTTCTTTTATTCCAGTTACTAATGTTTGGATAGCTTGCGGTTGATCCCCACTCGGCTGGAACTTAGATACTAGTTCAAAATTCATCAGCAAACCTCCTTCGCAATCATTTTATTATACCCCAAACAAGTGTTCGCGTCAACACTTAACTATTCATTAGTATACCCGGAAAATAAAAAAGCTAGGTATCCCTAACTTATTTAATAATAATTGTTCTAGTAGCCTTTTTTGAAAGATTACCCGCTTTATCCTTAACAATATAATAAATATAATATGTCCCTGGTGTATTATTATCAACATGACCACTTCTAATAATTTGGTTAGTTATGTTGCCATCACGATTATCTGTCGCATAAGCACCAGGATCAACAAAATTAATTCCTAAATTAATAGTCATAACTGGTTCCCCAATTAAAAATACTACCGGAATAATTCGATCATCTTCTGGTAAAGCTAACCCACTACACATTACATCATCTTCT
>JAQUEG010000020.1 GCA_028685275.1 Bacilli bacterium | reverse complement strand
GTTGTTACGATGTTAAGTTTAATGCTTTATACAGTAGTCCTAAACCGCGAATCAAAACTATAATAAATAAAGATGTAAAAGGTTAAAAAAAGTTTGAAGAAATTTTCTTTAAACTTTTTTTTCTTTAGCAGAAAAAAACAAATAATATAGAAAATATAAAATGAGGGGGTGAAATAATAAAAAAGTATCGCTTTGTGGCTCAAGATAATATGAGCGATTGTGGAATTGCTTGTTTATTAATGATATTAAAAACATATGGTGGTAATGTATCAAAGTCTATGTTAAGGTCTATAACTAAAACAAATAAAATGGGGACTAATGCATTTTCATTAATAGAAGGTGCGAAGGAGTTAGGACTTGAAGCACGGGGGTTTCGGTGTAAAGATTTAGAGCAAATTAGTTCTTTTCCATGTATTGCGCATGTTATTATTAATGGGACATATCACCATTATATTGTAATTAGAAGTATTAATAAAAAAAAGAAAAGAGTAATTATTAGTGATCCTGCTAATGGCAATAAAACACTTAATTATAACGAATTCAATCAAATTTGGTCCAAGATAATCATTACTTTTAAACAATCAGGACCAATAACCAAAGTTAATCCAAATCGTAAACTTGTTTCTTTCCTTATAAATATAATAAGACCCCATACCAAAAAAATTAGTTTGGTTGTCATTTTATCGCTATTTATTATTGTTTTAAATATTATTAATACATTATATTTAAAAATAATTGTTGATCAATACGGACAAGCGTTTTCCGATTTATATTATTTGTTTTTGTTTTTTGTAATGGTGGTGCTACTTAAAATAATTGCGGATTATATTAGAAATCGTTTGTTAATTTTTATTAATCGACAGGTTGATCAAACATTAATTATCGATACTTATCAACATCTTATTTCACTTCCTTATTCTTATTTTAGTAATTGCCAAACGGGTGATATTATGGCACGAATTAATGATTTAAGTTATGTTCGTGAGTTGATTAGTCGCGCTTCTATTGTTTTATTAGTAGATTTTTGCTTGGTTATATTTGCTTTATTGATGTTATATTATATTAATGTTATATTATTTATTATTGTTGTTATAGTTTTAATTCTTTATTTAATAATAGTTTATTTTTATAGTTCTAAAATTAAGAATTATATTACTCAAAATCAAGCAAAAAGAGGTAGTTTTTATGCTTATTTAGTGGAAACTATTAATGGGATTGAAACCATCAAAAATTTAGGTATCAAAAGTAATATAAAAAAAAGAGTAAGCGAATTATATAGTGATTTATTAAAAAATAATTATTGTTTTGAACGGTTACTTAACCAACAAATAATTATTAAAGATTTGATTATTGGTTTAGGTTTTAATACAATTTTATTTATTGGTAGTATTTTTAATTCTTATCAACAAATAACAATAGGTGAAATAATTTTATTTAATTCTTTACTGATTTATTTTCTCGAACCAATAAAAAGTATTTTTGATGCTGAGCCATTGTTCAGAAGTGCTTTTAATGCTTTAAAAAGAGTATTAGATATATATGAAGTAGAAAATCGATCATTTAATGGGCATTTAAATACCTTAGAGGGAGATATAAAAATATGCAATTTATCTTTTTCATATGATAATATTAATTCAGTTTTTAATAATTTAAATTTAGAAATAAAAGCTCAAAGTAAAGTGTTAATAACTGGTGCGAGTGGAAGCGGTAAATCAACTTTAGCTAAAATATTAAGTGGATATTATCAGGTTGAAACAGGTTTTATTCAAATTGGAAATGATGATATTAATGATTATAATAAAAAAGCATTTCAAAATAGTATTTGTTATGTTAGTCAAAATGAATTTTTATTTTCTAATTCTATTCATTATAATTTAGTTTTAGACCGTTTAATTGAAAAAGAAAGAGTAGAACAAATAAAAGAATTAACTCAAATTAATGAAATGCTCAAGGTAAAAAAAATAGATGATAGTTTTTTAATTACTGAAAATGGGATGAATATATCTGGTGGGGAAAGACAAAAAATTATTATAGCACGTAGTTTATTAAAGGATGCTAATATTTATATTTTTGATGAAATTACTAATGAAATGAATATTGAGTTGGAACGTCATGTTTTAATGGAAATATTTAAAAAGTTTAATAATAAAACGATTATTGTTATTTCACATCGAGATATAAATAGTGATTTATTTGATCAAGTGATTAATTTTAAATAAAAGAAAGGGGTGTTTATATGCAGGAATTAACAAAAAAAGAATTACAAGCTGTAAATGGTGGGATTAGTGTTTGGGGGGTAATAGGTCTTATTAGTGGAATTACTTTTTTTATTGGTTTAATTGATGGTTTTGTAAGACCATTAAAATGTAATTAGGAAGGAGGATAAAATGCAAGAATTAACCAAAGAAGAACTTATTTATATATATGGTGGGCTAAGTATTTCAGGAAGTTTAATTAATGCTTTGGTAAAAGGATTAAATACATTTTTAGATTTAGGTCGTTCATTGGGAACAGCTATTAGAAGAATAGTTACTTCTTCTTTATGTCCCCTTTAATATATATAAAGCAATTATTAATTTATTTATACTTATAATAATAATAATTATTGTTTTTCCTTTTATTAATATATTTATAACTATTATTATTAACCTTGGTAGATTGATAGGCACTTATTTGCGTTTATTATATGAGATTTAAAAGGGATATTAAAGTTTAAAATACTTTAATACCTTTTTATTATGTGATAATATTTATATAGAAGGATGATTGAAATTTTTATTTTTTAGATTATGCGGTTTAAAAATAAAATAAATTACTTGCTGACATTGTTAATAAATGATATAATTATAACAGTTAAAAACGGAAGGAGGGATTAATAATGACTCATGTCGTAGTAAAGAATGGAAATGTTGATGGTGCTTTAAAAAAATTTAAGCAAAAAGTAGCAAAGAGTGGTATCCCTTCTGAAATAAGAGAGCGACAACACTATGAAAAACCTGGAGTAAAAAGAAGAAAGAGATTAGAGGAAGCAAAGAAGAATAGTCGCAAAAAGAAAAATGATAAACGAGAAAATTAATCAATAAAACAGCAATCGCTGTTTTTTTTTGACATCATAAGAAGTCTTTTTTATTAATAAGATATTATAGGTGATAAATAATGAATATAATTGAGAAAATCACTAATTATGTTTATGATAAAGAACTAAGTATTAGTTTATATAAAAATAAACTGAATATAATTAATTATATTGATATTGTTCATTTTGATAATAATAAAATAAAATTAAAGCATGAACAAGGTATTATTATCGTAACCGGTTATAATTTGGTAGTAACTAAATTATTAAATAACGAATTATTAATTAGTGGTGAAATTAAAAATATAGAACTTGGGTGATATGTAGTGAATCAACGATTATTATCTTATTTAGAAAATGTTATTTTAGTTGAAGTAACAGGAAAAAATATTAATCGTTTTTTAATTATTATTTATAAAATGCCAATTGCTATTTTAGAATTAAAGATAATTAATCGTAAAAAAGTACATATTAAAATATTTGCCAAGGATTATGAACGTTTAACTAAAATTAAAACGGTTAATGAAATAAAAATTATTGATTATTATGGTAAATTAAAACTAAAAAAATTATTTAAAAGAAATAAAATTCTTTTTATTTCTTTAATATTTGGTTATTTATTATTATTGATGTTAGCTAATCTTATCTTTAAAATTGAAGTTATTCATGAGAAAAAAGAAATTAGAGAATTAATTGTTAATGAATTAAAAGACAATAATATTAAAAAATTAAGATTTAAACCTAAATATGATAAACTTGAAGAAATAGAAGAAGATATTATTAAAAAAAATACAAACCGAATTGAATGGTTAGAAATAATTGAAGTAGGGACAAAATATATTGTTAAAGTTGAAGAAAGAAGAATAATAAAAGAAAAGAAGGAATATATATATCAGGACATTATCGCCGCTAAAGATGCCGTATTAATGGTTATTGAAGCGGAACAGGGAGTAATTACCAAAAAGAAAAATGATTATGTAAAAAAAGGGGATATTATTATTAGTGGAAAAATTATGCATAATAATAAAATAATGGATATTGTGCAAGCACAGGGTAGAATTTGGGGCGAAGTATGGTATAATGTAAGAGTAGAGTTACCATTAATTCGGACAGAAGAAAAAAAAACAGGATTAAATAAATCAATTTATAGTTTGAAAATGCTTAATTTTCGTTTACCACTTTTTGATTTAAAACCTTATAATAAAAAACAAATTGAAGAAAGGGTAATTATTAATCATCAATTAATTCCTTTTCAGTTGGTAAAAGAAAAACATTATCAAGTAGAAAAAATGGATTATATATATAATGAAACAGAAGCTTTATTACAAGCACAAGAATTAGCATCGCAAAAAATATTAACTAATTTACAAGCAGAAGAACGTATTCTTAATAGTAAACCATTAAAGTATTATTTAGAAAATGAAATCTTATACTTAGAAATGTTTTTTAAAGTATATGAAGATATTACAGCTACTAAAAAAATTAGTTTAATTGAAGAAGAATAAGTTGAGGTGAAGTAAATGTTTAAAGATACTTTAGTTGAAGCATTATATGGAGTTTGGCCAATGATTATTATATTTACGGTAATATTATCATCAATTAGAATTGCTTTTTTATTAAAGCGGAAAAATAAATTTGTTTTTTATCGTGAAATTTGTTCCCTTTTCTTTATCGTTTATATTTTGATTTTATTTTACGTTGTTACTTTCCAGGATGTTAATTATGGGGAGTCTAATTTTATGCCATTTCGGGAAATGTTTCGTTATGATATTGGTAGTAAATTATTTATGCACAATATTGTTGGAAACTTATTATTATTTGTTCCTTTTGGTTTGTTTGTTTCTTATTATTTACGTTCAAAAGGTCCATTTATTATTATAATTTTATCATTTATTTCTTCTTTAGCGATTGAAATAACACAATATAAAATAGGGCGTGTTTTTGATGTGGATGATGTTATATTAAATATTATTGGTGGTTTTTTAGGTTATCTTTTATATGTTATTATTGATTCTGTTACTAAACAATTTCCTAAGTTTTTACGGCAAGCCTGGTTTTTAAATTTAATTTGTTTAATTTTACTTATTAGTGTAATTATATATTTATTTGGTTTAGAACAATTTTGGGTAGGGTTATAATATGAATAATATTAATTTTTTTAATAAAACTAATACTGAGATTAAGGAATTAAATATATTAAAGGACTTAATTAATTATGCTGTAAAGGAAGAAAAGGTAGGTGACGTAGAGTTTAGTATTGTATTTATAAATAATGATGAAATGAAAGTATTGAATCAAAAATATCGGGGTGTTAATTGCACAACTGATGTATTATCATTCTCACTAAATAGTGATTTTAGTCATGTTATCCCGAATTATTGTTTGTTAGGTGATATATATATATCATTTGAGCAAGCTCGTATGCAAGCAGAATTATATAATCATTCATTATTGAGAGAACTAGCATTTTTAATGATACATGGTTTTTTACATTTATTAGGCTATGATCATGAAGATGCAGAAATGGAAGAAAAAATGTTAAAGAGACAGGAGGTAATTTTAAATGAATTCGGAATTAAGAAATAATTTAAAAAAAAGGGGATTTAAACGTTTTGTTAATAGTTTTAAATATAGTTTAGCAGGATTAAAATATACAATTAAAGAAGAACAAAGTATTGTAGTAATGTTAATTGCTACTATTACGGCAATTATTATTGCTTTTATTTTAGAAATATCAATTTTAGAATGGATTTTTATTGTTTTAGCAATGGGGATTGTACTTGCTTTTGAATTAATGAATACTGCTGTTGAAGCAACTGTTGATTTAGTATCACCAAATATTCATCCTTTAGCTAAAATTGCTAAGGATACAGCATCTGCTTCGGTATTTATAAGTTCACTTATGGCTTTTGTCATTGGTGGGTTTATTTTTATTCCGAAAATCATAAATATGATTGAAATGGGGTGGTAATGTGCAGCAAGAATTAAAGGAATTATTAAATAATGCTTATGCACCATATTCAAATTATCAAGTAGCAGCAATTATAAAAATGAAGGATGGAAAAACTTTCCCTGGTGTTAATGTTGAAAATGCATCTTATGGTGCTACTATTTGTGCTGAACGCAATGCCATTAACAGTGCCATTAGTCATGGCTATAAAAAAGGTGATTTTGAAGTTCTTTATTTAATGAATAGTAGTAATAAGATAGGTTTCCCTTGTTTTATTTGCCGTCAAACTTTTAGTGAATTTTTTGATTTGGATATGGATGTTATTATGTATACAAAAGATGGGCAAGAACAAAAATTAAAAGTTAAGGATTTAGTGATTAATCCTTTCACTAGTGATTCTTTGTTATGAAATCTGGTTTTGTGTCTTTAATGGGACGTCCTAATGTTGGAAAATCTACCTTGTTAAATAGTATTATTAATAAAAAAATAGCGATTATTTCTAGTAAACCACAAACAACCCGAAATACTATTCGTGGTATTTATAATGAAGAAGATGTACAAATTGTTTTTGTTGATACTCCTGGTATTCACAAACCAAAATATCGATTAGGAAAACATTTGAATAAACAAGCATATAATACGGCTCAAGATGTTGATGTTATTTTATTTATAGTAGATATTACTGAACCTTTAGGTTCAGGTGATAAATTTGTTATAAATCAATTAAAAGCGATTAAAAAGCCTGTTATTTTAGTTTTAAATAAAATTGATAAAATAGAAAAAGAAAAAATATTACCTAAAATAGAACAATATAAAGATTTATATAATTTTGTGGAAATAGTCCCTATTTCAGCATTAAAAAAAGATAATGTTGATCGTTTAATTAATGTTATAAAAAAGTATTTAACTGATCAAATTAAGTATTATAGTAATAATGATATAACAAATGTATCAGATGAATTTATTATTGCGGAATTAGTTAGGGAAAAAGTATTGTTGTTAACAGAAGAAGAAGTTCCGCATGCAGTTACATGTGTAGTTGAAAAAATAGAAGTCAAACCAGATATTACTAATATTAATGTTTTAATAATTGTAGATAGAGATAATTTAAAGAAAATAATTATTGGTAAAGATGGTCAAAAAATAAAAAGTATTGGCGTAGAAGCACGTAAGGATATTGAAGATTATTTGAATACTAAAGTATACTTGGATTTATATGTAAAAACTATCTCTCATTGGCGGGATAAAAATAAACATTTAACAGAATTAGGTTTTAAGTTTTGAATAAAAAAATAAATAATTATCCATTATATAAATGAAAGGTGGATAATTATGAACAAAGATGAAATTTGGGAGTTATTTAAAAAAACTGGTAAAATTCATTATTATTTAAAATATAAACAAATGCACAGAGAAGAGGAATAATTGCATGATTAAGAAGGTTACGGGAATTATTATTAATGACCGCGATTATAGTGAATCTAGTAAAATTATTTATGTATTAACTAAAGAATATGGATTAATTTCTATGATAGCAAAAGGTGTTAAAAGATTAAAAAGTAAATTAAGGGGGGGAACCATACCATTAACTTATGGTTATTTTCATATTTATTATAAAGAAGATAAATTATCTACTTTGATTGAAGTTGATATTATTGATAATTTCAGAATGATTAAGAAGGATTTAAATAAGCTTAGTTATGCTTCTTATTTATGTGAATTAAGTGGACAAGTTATTAAACAAGCAACGGAAAAAGATTATGAAAAAATATATAATTTGTTAATCGCCGCATTATTTAAAATTAATGAAGGTTTTAAGGAAGAAGTAATAACTAATATCTTAGAGCTAAAAATGCTTTCTTATTTAGGGGTTGAACCAAAACTTGATGCATGTATTAAATGCGGTAATGTTAATTCGATTGTAACAGTAGATGCAGATAAAGGTGGTTTTTTATGTTTGAAATGCCGGACTAATGAATACATTGTTAAAGAAGAGACAATAAAAACCCTTCGTATGTATGTATATTTAGATATTAATAAAATTACTAAATTAGCTATTAATCCAGAAGTAAGTCGTGAAATAGATCGTTTTATTAATAATTATTATGAACGATATACGGGGTTATATTTAAACAGTAAACAATTTCTTTCTAAAATAAAACAATAATTTTTTATAGAATAAAATATTATAAAGAGGTTATTTGGTTTAACTTCTTTTTATTTTACAAAAATTACCGCCAGTAAATATTGGGTAATTTATTGACTTTAAAAGGATAAAATGTTATATTAAGCGTAATAATAGTATTAGAAAAGCGAGGTGTACAATGAAAAAAAAAAGGTTTCACGTTGGTGGAGTTATTAGCGGTGATTGTAGTATTGGCAGTAGTTTTAGCAATTGCTGTACCATCAATAACCGGTATAATTGAAAATGTTGGAAAAATAGTTTTGAAGCAACTGCGCATGGATTAATAAAAAGTGTTAGAATTTTTCAAGGTGCCAATCAAAATATGATAGATACTTATACATTTTCTTTTGATAATGATTTAAGAGGAGAAGCAGATACTGGTGAAAAACTCGAGTTTAATGGTGAAGCGCCAACATCAGGATTTGTTCGTATATATAATGATGGTGATACTGATTTAAGCATTTGCAACGACTATTTTTGTGCGTGTAAAGGAAAAACAAGTAGTAAGATATTTGTTTTAAATATAGAAGAAGGAGTATGCGCAATAAACGAAGATGGAAGCGTAGCTAATAACCCAATAACAACAACCATGTTA
>JAQUEG010000019.1 GCA_028685275.1 Bacilli bacterium | reverse complement strand
TAATTGAAAAAGCAAAAAAGGAAGCCGAAAAAACTAAACGTGATTATATGTTTGAGGCTAAGGAAGAAACGCATAAATATAAACTGGAAGTTGAAAAAGATTTAAAAGAAAAGAAAAATGAAATTAAAGAATTGGAAGAAAAATTAATGCAACGGGAAGCTAGCATCGATAAACGGGATGGTATTTTGCAAAATCGAGAAAAAATGCTAGAAGAACGTGATAATAATTTGATTTTAAAACAAAAAGAAATCCAAAATGCAGAAGCCAAAATTGATGAAATTAAAAAAGAACAATTAATATTATTAGAAAAAATAGCGGATTTTCCCAAACAAAAAGCCCATGATTTAATTTTAAAACGGGTTGAAGAAACAATGGAAAATGAAATTGCTACCTATATTAAAGAAAGGGAAACAGAAGCAAAATTAAATGCTGATCGGGAAGCCAAAAACTTATTGATTATGTCAATGGAAAAATATGCTTCTGATGTAACTAATGAACAAACAGTTTCTGTTATTAGTTTGCCTAATGATGAAATGAAAGGGCGTATTATTGGACGTGAAGGTCGTAATATTCGTACAATAGAAGCAGTTACTGGGGTTGATTTAATTATTGATGATACGCCAGAAGCAATTGTTATTTCAAGTTTTGATCCTTATCGTCGGGAAATTGCCAAAATTACAGTTGAAGCTTTAATTAAAGATGGACGTATTCATCCCGCACGAATTGAAGAGATTTATGAAAAGAGTTGTAAGGAAATAAATAATAAAATTCTTGAATATGGTAAAGAAGCAATATTTGAGTTAGGGATTACAAAAGTAGATCCGGAATTAATAAAATTATTAGGGAAACTATATTTTAGATCTAGTTATGGTCAAAATGCTTTACAACATTCGAAAGAAGTGGCTCATTTAGTTGGCATTATGGCTGCTGAATTAGGTGAAAATGTTAATTTAGCCAAAAAAGCCGGATTATTACATGATATTGGCAAAGCGATTGATTTTGAAATTGAAGGTAGTCATATTCAAATAGGTTATGATATTGCTAAAAAATATAATGAGGATTCTATAGTATTAAATGCAATTCAATCACATCATGGCGATGTGGAAGTCAAAAGTAATATTGCGGAATTAGTAGCTATTGCGGATACTTTATCAGCATCGAGACCAGGGGCTAGAAATGATTCGTTGGAAAATTATATTAAACGTCTAGAGCAACTTGAAAATATTGCACGTGATATTGATGGTGTTGATAAAGCTTATGCCATTCAAGCAGGACGTGAATTAAGAATTTTAGTTAATCCGGAAAAAGTAGATGACATTAAAAATTATAAGGTTGCTAAGGATGTTAAAGATCGAATTGAAAGTGAGTTACAATATCCAGGTACAATTAAAGTAACTGTGATTAGAGAAACCCGCGCAGTAGAAGAAGCAAAATAACGATAAAATAAAAAGTGGGAAATTTTTTCCGCTTTTTATTTTATTAAAAATTCCCATATGAAGACTAAACGGGCGTTAACTTTTTATTAACAAAATGGGTATTCATAATTGAATAATCTTTTTAATATTGTAAAATAATGTTATAATTGATAAAGGTAAGGAGTGATAAAATGGCGACCCCACATATTAATGCGGAAAAAGATCAAATTGCTGATATTGTATTAATGCCAGGCGATCCATTACGAGCTAAATTAATTGCTGATAATTATTTAACTAATGTTAAACAATTTAATCAAGTTCGTAATATGTTTGGTTATACTGGTTATTATAATGGTAGGAAAGTATCAGTAATGGGTTCTGGGATGGGAATGCCTAGTATGGGTATTTATTCTTATGAGTTATTTAAATTTTATGATGTTAAGAAAATTATTCGGATTGGTTCTTGTGGTGCTTTAACTAAAGATTTAAATATATATGACTTAATATTAGTTAATAGTGCTTATAGTGATTCTACTTATGCATATGTACAAAATGGTAGTACTGATAAAACAATAACATCAAGTTTAAATCTTACTAATAAAATGGAAGAAATAGCTAAAAAAGAAGAAATAAACATAATAAGAGGAAATATATATACAAGTGATGTTTTTTATAAAGAAAATTTTTCTTATGATGAAATAATTAATAAATATCATTGTTTAGCAGTAGAAATGGAAACCTTTGCTCTTTTTCATAATGCTAAAGTATTAAGTAAAGAAGCAGCATGTATTCTAACAGTTTCTGATTCGTTAGTAACAAAAGAAGAAATTAGTGCGAAAGCACGCGAAAATAATTTTATTACTATGATTGAATTAGTTTTAAAATCAATATAATAAAAATAAGCATTTATCATATACTAATTCATAGTAGGAGGTCCTTATGAAATATTCGCGACATGATTTTGGTTCATATAAATTACATATTATTAAAACGACCAAATTTAAAACAGTTTCGGTGATTGTTAATTTTCGTCGTTCTATTAGTAAAGAGGAAACTACGATTAGAAGTTTTCTTTCTTTAATATTATTAAATTCAACTAATAAATATCCTACTAAACGTTTATTAAATATTGAAGCGGAAAAATTATATGATCTTGAAATTAGTCCTGCTATAAAAAGAATTGGTAATCATGGTATTTTATCATTTGAATTAAATATGATTAATGAAAAATGGACAGAAACGGGAATGTATGAAAAAAGTCTTAATTATTTATTAGATATATTATTTGATCCACATGTAGTTGATAATAAATTTGATTCTAAATCATTTAATTTAGTTAAAAGAGATTTAATTACCAAAATTAATAATATTAAAGATAATAAAAAAAAATATGCAGTTGTTAAAATGTTAGAAGCAATGGATAAAAGGGGTTTGTTACCTTATCGTTTTGGTTATTTAGAAGATGTTGCTAATATTAATGAAGCTAATCTTTATGACTATTATCTTGATGTAATTAAAAGTGATGTTGTCGATATTTTTGTTTTAGGTAATATTGATGTTAATCAAACTAAAAAAATTATTCAACAAAAAATACCATTAAATACGATTAAGAAACAAAAAAGAGAATTAGAAATTAAACATCAAGATTTCCGTAAGCGGATAAAAAAGATAAAAGAGGAAGAAGATGTTAAACAAGCAAAAATGGTTATTGGTTGTAAATTAATTAATTTAACTGATTTCGAAAAGAAATATGTGATGCCTATTTTTTCTAATATATTTGGTGGTGCTGGGTACTCTAAATTATTTCGTTCGGTGCGCGAACAAAAATCTTTAGCATATTATATTAATAGTCAATATATATATGCTGATCAAATATTGATTACTTCTTCTGGTATTAATCAAGAATCATTTGATAAAACTTTACAACAAGTAAGAAAAGAATTACAAAATATGCTAAAGGGTAACATTACCAAAGAAGAAGTAGAAAATGCGAAAAATGAATATATTAATGTGCATCAATTAATAGAAGATCACCCAAGAGCATTAATTAATACTTATTTAACAATGGAATTGTTAGAATTAGATAATATTAAAACAAGAATAAAAAAAATTAAAGAAGTAACCATTGATGATTTAAAAAAAGTTAGTAAAAAAATAAAAATGGATACTGTTTATTTATTATATGGGGATGATATAAATGAAGAAAATTGAATTAAAAGATATAGCTGAAACTTTATATTATGAAAAATTAAATAATGGTTTAGAAATATATATGGTTCCAAAAAAAAATGTAAATAATGTATATGTTACTTATACTACTAAATATGGTTCTATTCATAATCAATTTGTACCATTAAATGAAGCAAAAGAAGTTAAGGTACCTAATGGGATTGCCCATTTTCTTGAACATAAAATGTTTGAACAACGAGATGGAATTGATCCGATGATTTATTATGCAAGTGTAGGTGCTGATGTTAATGCTTTTACTAGTTACAAAAACACTTCTTATTTATTTTGTGGTTCTACTCATTTAAAAGAAAATTTGGAATATTTACTTAATTATGTAGGGACTCCTCATTTTACTGATGAAAATGTTGAAAAAGAGAAAGGGATTATTGAACAAGAAATAAGAATGTATGATGATGTTTATGAATGGGTTTTAATTGATACGATTCATTATAATGCTTTTCATAAACACCCTTTAAAATACTCAGTAGCGGGTACTGTCGATGATATTATGAGTATTACGAAAGAACAATTATCTCTATGTTATAATACTTTTTATCATCCTAGCAATATGTTTTTAGTTGTTACTGGGAATTTTGAGCCATTAGAAATTATTGAAACGGTAAAAAAAGAATTTGCTTCAAAAGAGCAATCAGAAGCACTAATTAAATTAGTATCAGTAGAGGAACCAAATTCTATTGTTAAAGCAATGGAAATTATACAATTAGATATTAAAGAACCAAAGTTAGGAATAGGCGTAAAAATTCCAATCGAAAACATTGATATGGATATCCATAAATTAAATATTTATGTAATGTTGCTATTTGATCTTTTATTTGGGCCTACTTCGGTATTTTATGAAAAAATGCATGAAAATGATTTACTTACTTCACCGATGTTTATTACTAAAGAATTTACTAATCAACATATCGTTGTTAGTTTACTTTGTGAAACTAAAAATAATGAACAATTATTAAATGAAATTAAAGATAATTTAAATAATCCGAAAATAAATTATCAAGATTTTGAACGTAAGAAAAAAATATTAACGGGACCTGAGATTAGAATGTATGAAGATATTCAAAATTTAAATCGCTATATCATTAATCAAATAATTTCATATGGTAAATTTGACCATAATATGATAAAATCATTATTGAAAAGTTTAAATAAAAAAGAATTTATCGACTTAATTAAAAAGTTAGATTTAAGTCAAATGGTAACGGTTTTAATTGAACCAATTAAAAAATAGAAGGAGAATATTATGTTAAAAGTAGAGAATATTACAAAATATTATGGGCCGTTAAAGGCAGTGGACAACCTTTCATTTACTGTTAATGAAGGTGATATTTTTGGATTATTAGGGGTGAATGGTGCTGGTAAAACAACGACTTTTCGTGTTATTATGGGATTATTAGATGATTATTTAGGTACTGTAACTTTAGATGGTGAAAAAATTGATTACAGTGTAACTGATAAAATTGGGTTTTTAACGGAAGAAAGAAGTTTATTAACAAAGTTAACAGTAATGGAACAAGCTGAATATTATGGTGTTTTAAAAGGAATGACAAAAGAAGCAGTAGAAAAAGAATTAGATAAATGGTTAAAGCGATTTGAAATTGAAGAATATAAATATCGTAAAATTAAAGAGTTGTCAAAAGGTAATCAACAAAAAGTTCAGTTTATTACAGCTATTATTAATAATCCAAGATTATTAATTTTAGATGAACCATTTACTGGTTTAGATCCACTTAATGTGGAGATGTTTAAAGGAGTAATTAAAGAATTTGAAAAAAAAGGGGCGATTATTATTTTTTCTTCTCATCGAATGGAGCATGTTGAATTATTTTGTGAAAAAATTGTTGTTTTAGTTGAAGGAAGATCGGTATTAGAGGGAAGAATTAAAGATATTAAAAGGAATTTTCGTAAGAAAAATATTTTTATTAAAGGTAATGTCGAAAAAGAAAAATTAAAAGCAATTGAAGGAGTATTATCAGTAGTTAAAAAAAGTGATGAGTATGAAGTAAAAATTACTGATGAAAAATATCTTGATAAGGTTTTCAAGTATGTAACAAAATGTAATGAAGTAACTAAATTTATTGTTGAAGAGCCTTCTTTAAATGAAATTTTTGTCGCGAAAGTAGGTGAACAATATGGGGAATAAATTAAAATATTTAATCGGAGTAAGTTTAAATAAAAAAATTAAAACTAAATGGTTTGCGATTGTTAATATTATTTTAGTAATTGTAATTATAGGGTTAATTAATATTGATAGTGTTATTAATTTTTTTGGTGGTAATTTTGGCGGAGAAACTAAAATTACTGTTGTTGATAATACTGAACAATCATTTGATATTTTTGCTGAAACTTTACAAACTGATTCTGTTTTTGATGATTTTGATACTAGTAAAATAGAAGTTATTAAAAGTGATAAAACGGAAGAAGAAGAAATTGATGCCATTAAAGATAATAAAAGAATTGTTATTATTTTAAATAAAGATGAAGAAGAAGTACTAACTAGTAAAATTATAGTGGAATCAAATATTGAAACTATTTTACAACAAAAGATTATTGCTGCTATTAATACAACTAAATCTTCATTAGCAATGATTGAAACAAATATTAAAATAGAGGATTTAATGAAAATTAATGCCCCAGCTTCAATTGAAAGAATTTATTTAGATGAAACCAAAACCGAAGCTAGTGAAAATATGAGATTAGTAATGTCTGTTGTTTTCCCAATTGTTATATTACCATTCTTTATGTTAATAATTATTTTAGTCCAAATGTTAGGCGCTGAAATTAATGAGGAAAAAACAACTAGAGGAATGGAAATTATTATTTCTAATGTATCACCACGAACTCATTTTTTATCAAAAATTATTGCTAGTAATATTTTTGTTTTCTTACAAGGTGGAATCTTATTATTCTCAGGAATGATTGGTTTATTAATTAGAAGAACAACTAATAAGAGTGGTAGTTTATTACCAGAAGGAATTGATTTGAATGCGATATGGGAGCAATTAATTGAGTCTGGATTTGCGGAAAAAATGCTTTATATTATTCCGTTAGTAATTTTATTATTATTTCTAAGTTTTCTTGCTTATTCGTTATTAGCAGGTATTTTAGCATCAATGACAACTAGTATGGAAGATTATCAACAATTACAAACACCAATTATTTTTATCTCTTTAGCGGGTTATTATTTATCAATGATGGCACCATTATTTGAAGGTTCAATTTTTATTCGTTTTATTTCTTATATTCCATTTTTATCAGCTTTATTAAGTCCGGCTTTATTATTAATTGGTCAGATTGGTATAATTGATATTACAATTTCAGTTACTACTTTATTATTGTTAATATATTTAATGTCAACGTATGGTTTAAAAATATATAAAGTTGGAATTTTGAATTATTCAACTTCAAAATTATGGACAAAAATGTATAAAGCGATAAAAGAATAATAATTGATAAACAACTAAAAATAATGATTTTTAGTTGTTTTACTTTTGCATTTATGATAATATTATTATAGTTATTATAGGGGTTTGTTCGAGGTGATACAATGGCTAATTTAGGTGAACAATTTGTTATTAATCATGATTTAGCAATTGCCGATGAAAAAGCAATTTATAAAGGGAAAAATTATCGAATTACGGTTTTAACGGAAAGATTAGTTCGGTTTGAATATAACCCTGAGGGTGTATTTGAAGATCGTCCAACGCAATTGGCATTTTTTCGTAAATTTCCTATTCCTAAAGTTACAGTACGAGAAGATGATAAATTTTTAGAGTTATCTACTAATTATTTTAAAATAGAGTATACCAAAGAAAAACCATTTTCTACTAGTAAATTTGTTCCTGGTGGAAATTTACGTGTTGCTTTACAAAGTACTGATCGTGTTTGGTATATTGGGCATCCAGAAGTACGTAATTATTTTGGAACTAATGTTTCTTTAGATGATTTTAATGATAAATTAAGTTTAAAAAAGGGATTATATTCTACTGATGGCTTTGTTAGTATTGATGATTCGAATAATTATATTATTGATCGGGATGGGACATTAAAGAAAAGACCAGATAAAATTGTTGATATTTATTTATTTGCTTATCGTAAGGATTTTGGTTTATGTCTAAAAGATTATTTTGCGTTAACTGGTAAACCATCATTAATTCCTCGTTATGCTTTAGGAATTTGGTGGAGTAAAAATTATAATTATAATGAAGAAGATCTTAATAAATTATTTGATAAATTTGACAAAAATGAAATTCCAGTTTCAGTATTATTATTAGATAAAGATTGGCATATTCGTAATACTGATAAAAGTAAAAACTTAATTACTGGATACAGTTTTAATAAACAGTTAATTCCAGCACCATATGAATTTATTAATAAAATGCATAATCGTGGTATAAAAATAGGTCTTAATATTAATCCAGTGGAAGGTATTCATCCTCATGAAGAAATGTTTGCAAAGGCGGCTACTTATCTAGAGCAACCAGGAAATAAAACGATTCCTTTTATGCCTAATGAACCAAAATTTTTAGAAGTATATTTTAAATTGTTATTAAGACCATTAGAAGCCTTAGGTGTTGATTTCTTTTGGAATGATTTTTATGATAAAAAAAATATTAATACATTATGGTTGTTAAATCATTATCATTTTTTTGATGCTAATCGCAGTGAAGGTAAAAGGGGTCTTGTATTAGGACGTAATGGTTTAATTGGTAGTCATCGTTATGGTGTTTTATATTCTGGTCGTACGAAAATTAATTGGAATACGTTAAAGATATTACCATTTTATAATTCTAACAGTTCTAATATTGGAGTATCATGGTGGAGTCATGATATTGGTGGTTTTTATTCGGGGATTGAAGATAATGAATTATATTTAAGATATGTTCAATTAGGTACTTTTAGTCCTATATTTAGGATTCATGTAGATCGGGGTAAATTTTATAAAAGAGAACCATGGCGTTGGGATGTACAAACTTTTGAAATTATTAAAGAGTATATGAAATTACGTTATCGTTTAATGCCATATTTATATAATGAAGCCTATAAATATTATAAAGTTGGAACCCCTTTAGTACAACCGCTATATTATAAATTTCCTAAAATATATGATCAACCAATATATAAAAATGAATATTATTTTGGTTCTGAATTTGTTGTTTCACCTCTTACTAATAAAAAAGATATAGTTATGAATCGGGTTATTCATAAATTTTTTTTACCAGCTGGAACTTGGTATGATTTTAAAAGTGGTAAAAAATTTCCGGGTAATCGTAGTTATGTATCATTTTTTCGTGATCAAGATTATCCAGTTTTTGCAAAAAGTGGTTCAATTATTCCTATGTCAGAAGATATATTAAGTGCAAAAGAAGGACTTCCAACTAATATGGAAATTCAAATCTTTCCAGATCGGAAGA
>JAQUEG010000018.1 GCA_028685275.1 Bacilli bacterium | reverse complement strand
ATACAGGATCAAGAATTACGTGATCTATATCTTAATTTAGTTAGAACTTTTTATATTGATAAAAACATGTATATTGTTTCAATAGGAATAGGATTAGAAAAGGAAACCGAGAAACAAGTAATGAGATAAATGAATCGGATATTAAATAAAATAGAAACCTAATTCCTTTATGGAAAAATGTTTCTTTTTTATTGTCATTCTGTTAAAATATAGATAGGTGATTAATGTGCAGCGAAAAGATATTGACCGTAATAAAATTACCCCAATGATGGCACAGTATATGGAAATTAAAGATCAATATGAAGATATTATTTTAATGTTTCGTTTAGGTGATTTTTACGAAATGTTTTTTGAAGATGCGATTACTGTTTCCCATGAATTAGAAATTGTTCTTACTGGGAAAAGTGCGGGGTTAGAAGAAAGAATTCCCATGTGTGGGGTTCCTCATCATTCCGTTACTAATTATTTAGATCAATTAATTGAAAAAGGTTATAAAGTAGCGTTATGTGAGCAAGTTGAAGATCCGAAAGAAGCAAAAGGGGTAGTTAAAAGAGAAGTAACTCAAATTGTTTCTAAGGGTACGATCATGAATAGTGAATTACTTGATGAAAAAAATAATAATTATATTGGTAATATTATTGATTTTAATCATTGTTATGTAATTAGTTATGCTGATATTTCAACTGGTGAATTTAATACGGTAATTATTGAATATAATAAAAATACTTTAGTATCTGAAATTGTTTCTTTAGGAATAAAAGAAATAATTGTTAATGATCAGTTTGATCTAAGTATAATTGATTTATTAAAAAATAAGTATCATTTAGTAGTAACTATTTTTAATCAAAAGGAAGAATATCCGGAATATAAACATTTATATCAAAGTATTAAAGATATTAGATATATTGAAACCATTAAACATTTATTAACTTATTTACAAGCAACTCAAAAACGTAGTTTAACTCATTTACAAGCAGTAAAGATTAAAGAAAATAATACTTATTTAAAAATGGATATGCATACGAAAAAGAATTTAGAGTTAGTGGAAAATATTCGGTTAAAAGCTCGTAATTATTCTTTATTATGGTTATTAGATAAAACTAAAACGGCAATGGGTAGTCGTTTATTAAAGAATTGGATTCTTAATCCATTAGTTGATAAAAAAATAATTAATAAACGTTATGATATGGTTGAAACTTTATTAGAGGAATTTATCTTAAAAGAAGAATTAAAAAATTTATTATATCAAATATATGATTTAGAACGTCTTTGTGGACGAATTGCCTATGGAAATGCGAATGGAAGAGATTTGATTCAATTAAAAAACTCGTTAAAAGTCTTGCCAGAAATTAAAAAAATTTTAATACAATTAAAATTTTATTTAAAGATTAATCCATTAAATGATATTTATGAATTATTAGATAAAAGTATTCATGATGATCCTCCTCTTACTCTAAAAGAGGGATATTTAATAAAAGAAGGTTATAATGAAACATTAGACGAATTAAAAGAAAGTAGAAGGGGTAATAAGGATTTTATTATTAGATTAGAGCAGGAAGAACGTAATCGGACTGGGATTAAAAATTTAAAAGTTGGTTTTAATAAAATATTTGGTTATTATATTGAAGTATCAAAAGGAAATCTTAGTTTAATTCCAGTTGATGCTGGATATGAACGTAAACAAACCTTAGCTAATTGTGAAAGATTTATTACGCCATTATTAAAAGAAAAGGAAGCATTAATATTAGGTGCTGAAGAAAAGATTATTAATTTAGAGTATGAATTATTTGTGGCGATTAGAGATCAAATTAAAAAGAAAATTCCGGAAATTCAAAATATAGCCCATGTAATTGCGGAAATTGATGTTTTACAATCATTTGCAATGGTAACGGAAGAAAATAATTATGTGCGTCCAATTTTAAGTGAAGAACGTATTATTGCGATTAAAGATAGTCGTCATCCAATTGTGGAAAAAGTAATGATGGATGAATTTGTCCCTAATGATATTATGCTAGATAAAGAAACTGATATTCTATTAATAACTGGTCCTAATATGGCCGGAAAATCAACTTATATGCGTCAATTAGCCTTAACAGTGGTTATGGCTCAAGTTGGATGTTTTATTCCTTGTACGGAGGCTAAATTACCGGTATTTGATAAAATCTTTACCCGCATTGGAGCGAGTGATGACTTAGTTAGTGGTGAATCAACTTTTATGGTGGAAATGATGGAAGCTAATTATGCGATTACGGAAGCTACTACTAATAGTTTAATCTTATTTGATGAACTAGGGCGTGGTACTGCTACTTATGATGGTATGAGTCTGGCCCAAGCTATTATTGAATATATTCATGAACATATAAAAGCGAAAACTTTATTTTCTACCCATTATCATGAATTAACTGATTTAGAAAATACGTTACTAAGATTAAAAAATATTCATGTCAGTGCGCTTGAAGAAGATGGTAATATTACTTTTTTGCATAAAATTAAAGAAGGATCAATTGATAAAAGTTATGGGATTCATGTTGCTAAATTAGCGAAATTACCTAATAGTTTAATTAAAAGAGCAAATGCAATATTAAAAATATATGAACAAAAGAGTAAAAAAGAATTATATCAACAATTAGAAATGAATCTTAGTAGTAGCGAAGAAAAACCCAAAACGGATGAATTAAAAGACTATTTAAAAGAAATAGATCCGCTTACAATTACACCAATCGAAGCTTTAAATATTTTGCATAATTTAAAAGAAAAAATAAAAGAAACAATTGATCATAAATAAAGGGTGGTTTGATGTTGAAATTAACTAAAAAAAACAATGGCAATTATGATAAGCCTAATACAACTTTTATAATTACTGATGCCAATACAGAGGCTTCATTTCAAATTTCTTATCTTGATAATGGGGATTTATATTGGCAAAACAATTCTAAAATAGAAAAGGAAACTTTTGTTATTAAACGTGAATATTTAGTTTTATATCATATATTTAAACAATTATTTATTGATTTAGATACTAATCGTTTATTTAAACAAGATAAAGAGGAATGGTTTTATGATGAAGAGCGAGAAAAACTATATTTAAAATCATTAAATGATCTTAAAAAGTTATTATATCAGCAAAAAGAGAAGCAAATTAAATTTAAATCTTGTGATTTAGTTGATTTAAATAGTTCTGAAAAAAAGTTTAATTATTTTGAAATTAAAGCGAAAGATAAATGTTTTGTATTAACTTTTCATAATTTAGGGGAACGTAAAGCGACGATTAGAATTAATACTAATCGTTGTGAATATGGTAATTTAGTAATATTATTTATTGAGTTTTATAAAAGATTAAATAAATATTATGACGAATATCAAATTACTATGGATGATTATTTAGAAGTAATAAAACCACTTGAACAACAAAAAGAAGATATAAATGTGTTACAATTAAGATGTTAAATAATGATTAAGGAGCGATATAATGAAACCTAAAAATCGTAGTGAACAACGTCAAACAATTATGATTATTTTATACCAAATTTTTCTTTTTGAACAAAAAGAAAACTTAATTGAATTACAAAGTTATATTGAGGAAATGACGAAAAAGGAAGAACCTTTTGTTAAAGATACAATTAATGGAGTATTAAAAAATCGTGTTACAATAATAGAAAAAGCCAATCAATATTTAAAAGATTGGTCACTTGATCGTTTAAGTAAAATTGATCAAGCGATTATAAGCATTGGTATTTATGAATTATTATGGACTGATACACCACCAGTAGTTTGTATTAATGAAGCGATTGAATTAGCAAAGCAATATTCCGATGATGCTGTTCGTAAAATGATTAATGGTATTTTAGATAAAGTATACCGTAATAAAGAGTAGGTGATATATTTGCAAGATATAAGTAAATATTTAACAGTTACTGCCTTAACTAAGTATTTAAAGTATTTAATTGATAATGATGAACATTTACAAAATGTTTATTTACGTGGTGAAATTTCTAATTTTAAATTACATAGTCGTGGTCATTTATATTTTTCATTAAAAGATGAAAATAGTAAAATAAATGCGATTATGTTTGCTGGTCATGCTTCTAAATTAAAATTTAAAATAGAAGATGGCATGAAAGTATTAGTAAAAGGTAAAGTTAGTGTTTATGAACCTAGTGGTAATTATCAAATTTATGTTACAGATATGATTGAAGATGGTATTGGTAATTTATATGTTGCTTTTGAGCAATTAAAAAAGCAATTAACTAAAGAAGGTTTATTTGATCAAAAACATAAAAAACCAATTCCTAAAATTCCTAATCGAATTGGTATTATTACCGCTCCAACAGGCGCTGCTATTAAAGATATCTTATCAACGATTAAAAGAAGATATCCCATTTGTGAAACAATTTTATTTCCTTCCTTAGTACAAGGGCCAGAAGCTCATTTAAATCTTATTAAACAATTACAAAAAGCGGAAGAATATGATTTAGATGTTTTGATAATTGGTCGTGGTGGTGGTTCGATTGAGGATTTATGGCCTTTTAATGAAGAACTTTTAGCAAGAACTATTTTTGATTTTTCCATTCCAATTATAAGTGCGGTTGGTCATGAAGTCGATTATACAATTTGTGATTTTGTGGCTGATGTAAGAGCTGCTACTCCAACCGGTGCCGCGGAAATAGCAGTACCAAATTTAGTTGATTTATTAAATTTAATTGAAAATTATAAAATTAGATTAAATAAATCAATGTTAAATCAAATTGATAATTATCAAATATGGTTAAATAAATTAAGAAATAGTTATGTTTTAAAAAATCCAATGGCAATTTATCAAGTGAAAGAACAAATGCTTGATCACTTAATTGAAAATTTAATTACTAATATGAAAAATTTAATGGAAAGAAAGAAAAATAAGTATAATCAAATAGCCAGTAGTTATGTTTTAAAAAAACCACAAATTATTTATGAACAAAAACAAAATAATCTTAATAAATTAATTGAAAAATTAGAAGTATTAAATCCAATGAGTACTTTAAAACGAGGATATGCAATTATTAAGAAAAACAATAAAGCGATTTTTAACATTAAATTATTTAAACCTAATGATGAAATAGATATCATTTTAAATGAAGGTTTATTAAAAGTGAATATATTAAGAGTGGAGGGAAAAACTAATGACAAAGGAAGAAAAATTTGAGGAAAAATTAACTAAATTAGAAGCAATTGTTAAGGATTTAGAATCAGGTAACATTGATTTAGATGATGCCATTAATAAGTATACAGATGCAATGAAGATTGCTAAAGAATGTTCTAATAAATTAACAAAAGCGGAAGAACAAGTTAATAAAATTTTAACTGAAAATGGTAAACTAGAAGATTATGCACCCGAAGAATAAATATTCTAATTAGGAAGGTTTTAATTTATGGGTAAATTAAATGATGTATTTAATAAAGAAAAAATTAGTCTGGATAAAATTAATGATTATAGTAAATTTGTTAACGATGAGTTTTATCAATTAACAAAGCATAATATTGCTTATAAATTAGAATACTTTGATATGCTTAAAGAAGTAAATCGTAAATTACTTAAATTGATTTTTAAAAAATTGAAGAAGGAAAAAGACGCTGAAGATGTTGAACGAGAAATTAAATCGTATTGGAAAAACTATAATTATATGGAAAATGAAAAAATGGAAATTTTAGAAATGTCAGATGAGTTTTTAATAAAACATAATAAATATAATGAGTTATATTGTAAATTAATAATAAACGCTTTAAATCGAAATGATTATGAAGCAATACCGGAAATTGTTAGTAATATACTTCATATTAGTAATTTATCTGTTGAAGTATTTAAAGGAATTGTACCTAAATATAATTATCCATTTCAAGAAAAAGTAATAAAAAAATAATTTTAAAAAAACTGGTATTTATTACATCAATATTTATTTAATTTTTAAGCAAAATAATAATGTAGTCTATGATTTTTAAAAGGAGATGTTTTGATGTTTTACAAAAAATGTAAAAACATGCTTAGCGTCTTTCTCATTACATTATTTTTTATTCCTAATTTAGTTTTTGCATATTCTAATTATATTATTCCTGGTGGCGAAAATATTGGTATTCAAATTAACACCAAAGGAGTAATGATTGTTGGTCTATACAAAGTAGACAATTCCTATCCCGGACGTGATGCTGGTCTAAAATTAGGGGATAAAATCATTGCCATCGATAATAAACCGGTTTCTAACATCAATGAAATGGTCTTAGCAATTAATAGTGCTAATCATAATAATAAAATTATGATTAAATACGAACGTAATAATAAAATTTATACAACTTCCTTACAACTGGTAAAAAGCACTGATAATGTTTATAAAACAGGATTATATGTTAAGGATACTATTAATGGTATTGGCACTCTTACATATATTGATCCTAAAACTAAAATATATGGTGCATTAGGCCATGAAATTATTGAAAAAACAACTGGGCAAAAGGTTGAAGTTAAAGATGGTAAAATATTCAAATCAGGGGTTTTAAGTATTGCTAAAAGTAATAATGGATCTCCTGGTGAAAAAAATGCTCGTTTTTATTCTAATATTGTTTATGGCAAAATTAAAGAAAATACTAATGCAGGAATTTTTGGTTCTTATACTGCTATAATTCCTGAAAAAAAAGTTTATAAAGTAGCTGAACCTAGTGAAGTAAAATTAGGGAACGCTTCTATCTTAACAGTAATTAAAGATGAATTGGTTGAGGAATTTGATATTGAAATTATCAGATTAAATAATAATCAAACCCAAAAAATTAAAAACATTTTATTTAATATTACTGATGCCAAATTATTAGATGCGACTGGCGGTATCGTCCAAGGAATGAGTGGTAGTCCCATTATTCAAAATGAAATGATTGTAGGTGCTGTTACTCACGTTGTTGTTGATGAAACAACAAAAGGATATGGAATCTTTATTAAATATATGTTAGAGGAAGGCGAAAACTAAACAACAAAAAAGCAATGCCATTTGGCATTGCTTTTATTTAAATAAAGGATAAACAATTGATCCGATTACTCCCATTAACATACAAATTAATGCGATCCAAGTAATAATTTTAACACTTTTTTTCTTCATGGTTCCACCTCATATAGTATTATAACATATTATTATTATAATTTATTTAAATTATAATCTTGATTCGGTGTTAATATAATTGCTTTACTATTAGTTTTGGTAATAATTTCTTGTTTAAATATTTCTGGTTTAGCATCTAAATAGTGCATTGGTATTACTATTTTAGGATTTAAGATTGAAGTAGCAATTACTGCTTCTTTTATATCCATTGTGTATGTACCACCAATTGGTAATAAAGCAATACTAATATTATTAAATTTCTTCATTTCTGGAATTATATCAGTATCACCAGCATGATAAATAGTAATATCATTAAAAGTAATTAAGTAACCAATCCCCGTATTAGGAGGATGAAATGGTTTATTTAAATTATAAGCAGGGACGGTGTTAATCATAATTTCTTCCCATTGATAACTTTCCTTTTCATTCATAATGGTTACTTTATTTCTTAATTTTTGGGCACATGCATCTGGACCAATGATAATAGTATTATCATTTTTTAATTTATTAATAGTATCTTGATCACAATGGTCATAATGATCATGAGTAATTAATATTAAATCAGCTTTTGGTAAATAATCAATAATATTATTATCAGTTGTTACTGCTAATTCTTTTAATACTGGGTCAATATAAATAATTTTGTCATTAATTATTAATTGAAACCAAGATTGACCAAACCATTTAATTTTTGCGTTCATTATTTTTTCCTCCTTATTTATATTATTAATTATACTAAATAAATATTAATTGGTAAATAATAGACAAGTCATAATTTTAGTGATCAGATAATATAATTCACTAGGTGATGAAATGGGCAAATTAATAAATTATTTAAAACGCGATTTTACCAAAGACCGTAAATTAATTTTATTTCTTTGGTTAATATTATTAATGGGTTTAATATTTGGTGCTTTTTTTATTACCATATTGGACGAGCATGATAAATTAACAGTATCTAATTATATTACTAATTTTTTTGGGCAAATCAAAAATAATAAGCTTGATTATGAAATGGCTTTAAGAAATTGTTTAACTTCTAATTTAATATATATATTAATTATTTGGTTATTAGGAATTTCCATTATTGGCATTCCCGTAATTATTTTATTAGTATTTTGTAAAGGCTATATTATTGGTTTTAGTATAGCGGCTATTATTGCTAATTATAAATTTATTGGTTTATTAGGCGCATTTACTTATATTTTCCCCCATATTATTATTATGTCAATCGTAATTATATTAATTAGTTGTTATGCATTATCTATTTCTACTAATTTATTAAGAGCCTTAATTAAAAGACGAGAAATTAATTTTAAAAATATTATTAATCGTTATTGTTTAGTAATGTTATTTGGTATTATTATCACTGTTATAGTGTCCATTATTGAAGTGTATATTTCTCCATATCTAATAAAAATTTTTCTTTTCTTTATTAAATTATAAAGGATACGTGGTATAATAATAATGGTGATTATAGATGAAAACAGTTGTTGTTGGTATGAGTGGCGGTGTTGATTCGGCTGTTGCAGCATACTTATTAAAAAAACAAGGTTATAATGTAATTGGTTTATTTATGCGTAATTGGGATTCATTAGTTAATAATGATATTGTAGGAAATCATACATTAAATAATGAAATATGTACCCAAGAAGAAGATTATAATGATGCGAAACAAGTATGTGAATTATTAGATATTCCTTTACGAAGAGTAGAATTTATTAAAGAATATTGGGATTATGTTTTTACTTATTTTTTAGAAGAATTAAAACAAGGAAGAACTCCTAATCCAGATATTTTATGTAATAAATATATTAAATTTGATTTATTTATTGAAGAAGCTAAAAAACTAGGGGCTGATTATATTGCCACTGGTCATTATGCGCGGATTGTTAATCAAAAATTATATAAAGCAATTGATATAAATAAAGATCAAACTTATTTTTTATCACAATTAACGAAAGAGCAAATAAAAAATGTATTATTTCCAATTGGCATATTAGAAAAAAAAGAAGTACGAGCGATTGCTACTAAAATTAGTAAAAGAATTGCCGAAAAAAAAGATTCAAC
Source organism: Bacilli bacterium (assembly GCA_028685275.1). Lineage (GTDB taxonomy): Bacteria > Bacillota_I > Bacilli_A > RF39 > UBA660 > SKGN01. Next base: position 35 of record JAQUEG010000018.1, on the reverse strand, counting down.
TGGCATTTGTTTTATTGGCGAGCGTGATTTTCAGG
>JAQUEG010000017.1 GCA_028685275.1 Bacilli bacterium | reverse complement strand
ATATTTCAATTCCTTTAAAAAGAGTGTTACGTAAAACAATGAAACAAGATTATTTAGATTATAAAAAGAATGTAGCAGATGCTAAGGAAGCGTTAATAACTTGTAAAAAACTAATTAAAAAGCATGGATTAGATATGAATTTAATTGATGCTAATTTTACTCTTGATCGTCAGCAATTATTATTTCGTTTTTCGGCTGATGAACGAATTGATTTTCGTAAATTAGTAAAGGATTTAGCAGCTATTTATAGAACCAGAATTGAATTAAGACAAATTGGTGTTCGTGATAAAGCAGGAGAAGTTGGTGGGTTAGGACCTTGCGGGCGCCCTTTATGCTGCTCACAGTTTTTATACAATTTTGATATAGTTTCAATAAATATGGCTAAAAATCAAAATATTGCACTTAATCCTAGCAAAATTAATGGATTATGTGGCAGGTTATTATGTTGTCTAACATATGAAAATGAGGAATATATAAAAAGCAAAAAAGGTTTACCAAATGTTGGTGATAAAATCAAATTAAAAGAAGGCAAAGGCGAAGTTATAGCGGTTGATATATTAAAAAGAGAATATAAGGTTGATATATCTAATTACGGTGTCGTTAATGTAAAGTTAGATTAAATATAATAATTAGAATAGGAATGGTAAATAATGCAACAAAAAAGTTATAATAATGAGCCTACTTTATTTTTAGTACCCACTCCTATTGGAAATTTAGAGGATATTACAATTCGGGCGCTAAATGTTTTAAAAAAAGTAAAAGTAATATTTGCAGAAGATACAAGGGAAACAAAAAAATTATTAATTAATTATAGTATTAAAAAGAAATTAATTTCAGCTTACGACTATAATGAAAAAATTGTTAAATATAAAATGGTTAATTATCTTAGAGAGGGTTATTCGATTGCATTAGTTTCTGATCGAGGCGCTCCTTTAATTTGCGATCCCGGCTATGAATGTGTTTTATATGTGATAAAAAATGGTTATAATGTTGTTTCTTTACCTGCTGGAACTGCTTTTGTTCCTGCGTTATTAATGTCTGGAATTGAGCCATATCCTTTCGTTTTTTGGGGGTTTTTAAGTCATAGTAAAACCAAAAAACGCAAAGAATTAACTGCCATAGCAAATTTAAATTTTACTATTATTTTTTATGAATCGCCTCATCGTTTAAGTGATACTCTTAATGAAGTTTATAATATAATGGGTAATCGATATATTAGTATTGCGCGTGAAATTTCTAAAAAATATGAGGAAATTTATCGCGGTAAAATAAAAGAAATAATTAATGAATTAGAAATAATAAAAGGAGAAATTGTTATAATAATTGAAGGAAATAAAAATTCAATTAAATGTTTTGATTTATCGCCAATTGAACAAATAAATGTTTATATAAAAAAGGGGATATTAGTAAATAAAGCCATAAAAATGGTTGCTAAAGAAAGAAATTTAAATAAAAATGAACTTTATAAGCAATATCATATAAGGAAGTGATGAGATGAAACTAATTGTTGGTTTGGGAAATGTAGGGAAGAAATATCAAAATACTAAGCATAATATTGGGTTTATGGTTTTAGACCGAGTAACTGAAAAATTAGGATTAGAATTTAATCAAAAAAAATTTGGTGGTTTGTATGTAGAAACAGTGATAGAAGGAGAAAAGATTATATTTTTAAAACCACAAAATTATATAAATTTATCAGGTGAAGTTTTAAAAAAATATATCGATTATTTTAAAGTGAAAACATCTGATATTTTAGTCATTAATGATGATATAGATTTACCTATTGGTAAGTATAAATTAAAGATACGTGGTGGCACAGCGGGTCATAATGGATTAAAAAGTATTGAAGAAAATTTAGGGACAAAAAATTATAAGAGACTTCGAATAGGAATATCTAAAAATTCAAAAATAGATACCAAAAAATATGTTTTAAGTTCTTTTTCAGTTAATGAAAAAAAAATAATTGATGAAGTTCTTACGGCTGCTGTTTATATTGTTTTAGATTATTTAGAGTTGGATTTTTTAATTCTTATGAATAAATATAATAAAAAAACTTAAATTCACTATGCAGAGGATGAGTATCATGAAATTTATTGAAAATATTTTTAGTGAATATAAGGGCGGGAAATTAGGTTTATCAGGATTAACTGATGAACTTTTATGTGTTTATTTAAACAAAATATACACAAATAATAAGCAAGATATTGTTATTGTTACTAGCACTTTGTTTGAAGCGAACAAAATATATCAAATTTTGATTAAGTTTACAAATAATGTTTTATTTTTTCCGATGGATGATTTTTTAACCAGTGAGGCTTTGGCTATTAGTCCTAATTTAAAAATTAATCGTTTAGAGACTATTGCTGATATTATTAAAAATAAGCACCCAAATATTATTGTAACTCATTTAATGGGTTTTTTAAGGTATTTACCTTCAAAAGATTTGTTTGAAAGAAGAATAATAAAAATAAAAGAAGGAGAAGAAATAAAAAAAGAAAATCTAGTTCGGAGTTTATATGAATTGGGTTATAATCGAGAAACAATTGTTACTCAAATAGGAGATTTTGGTGAACGCGGTTTTGTTGTGGATATTTTTTCAATTACAGAAGAAAATCCAGTTAGAATTGAATTTTGGGGCGATGCTATTGAATCTATTAAGTATTTTGATTTAAACACTCAAAGATCAATCAATAAAATTAAAGAAATAAACATATACCCTTTTTCTGAGTTTTTAATTCCTAAATCGGCAGAGAGTATAATTAAAAAGCAAAAATATTTATCAATATATAGTGATGAAATTGTTAATATTAGTAATTATTTGAATAAACCAATAGTTGTTTATAAAGATTATCAACAAATTATAAATGCTAATTTACAATTGCGTGAAGAAATATTAAATTATAAGCAAAATAATAAAGAAGAATTAGAAACAAATTATATGTTTGAATTAGAAAAATTAAATTATACTAATGAAATATATATAAATGTAGAAAAAAGAAATGCCACTAAGATAGCGATTGATTCATTCGAATTGTATAATTCGAAACCCATTATAATTTATCAACAATCTATTAATATCAAACAACAATTAAACAAAATGTTAACACAAGGAAAAACAATAATAATATATGTGACAACAGATGCACAAATTAATAATTTAGAAAATGTTTTAGGAAGAAATTTTGTTATAACTAATGAAAATAATATTAATAAAAAATGTATCAATATAATAAAGCGAGATATCATGGCGTGCTATATGATTGAAAATTATATAGTGTTGTCGTATGCTAATCTTTTTAATGATGCAACTAATAATGTAATTTATCATAGCAAATATAAATACGGAAATAAAATTAAAAACATTAACAAGCTAAAAATTGGTGATTATGTTGTTCATAATATTAATGGTATTGGAGTTTATGCAGGCATTGCTACTTTAAATAAGAAAGGCATTAAGAAAGATTACTTACAAATTAAATATCGAAATAATGACAAACTATATATCCCGGTCGAAAAAATAGACTTAATATATAAATATTCTTCTCAAGATGGAGTTAAACCACGAATTGATAAACTAGGTGGTACCGATTGGCAAAAAACCAAAGCACGTGTAAGAGGGAAGTTAATTGATATGGCTAAAGAATTGCTTTTAACTTCTGCCTTACGGAAAATGACTAAAGGTTTTGCTTATGCTCCTGATGATGAAAACCAAGTTATTTTTGAAAGTGAATTTATTTTTAATGAAACTGAAGACCAAAAAAAAGCAATCGAGGAAATTAAAAACGATATGGAAAGTAACGAAACTATGGATCGATTATTATGTGGGGATGTTGGATTTGGTAAAACAGAAGTTGCCTTTAGGACGGCATTTAAGGCGATAAATAATAATAAACAAGTTGCCTATTTGTGCCCAACCACTATTCTTTCCCATCAACATTATATAAATGCAATTGAAAGATTTAAAAACTTTCCTATTAAAATTGAATTATTGAATCGATTTGTGTCGTCAAATAAGACGAAAGAAATAATTAATGAACTAAAAAAAGGGACAATTGATTTGATAATTGGGACACACCGTTTATTAAGCAAAGATATTTCGTTTAAAGATCTAGGATTATTAATTATTGATGAAGAACAAAGATTTGGCGTTATTCACAAAGAGAAAATAAAAAAATATAAAACGGGAATTGATGTTTTAACTCTATCGGCAACACCAATTCCACGTACTTTACAATTATCGATGGCGGGGATTAAAGGATTATCAGTAATTGAAACACCACCTGCTAATCGTTTCCCTGTTCAAACTTATGTTTTGGAATATAACGAATATCTTATTAAAGATGCAATATATAAGGAATTATCACGAAAAGGTCAAATATTTTTTCTTTATAATCGTGTAGCAAATATTCTTGAAAGGGTAAATCTTTTAAAAAGAATTGTTCCCGAGGCACAAATAACATATGTTCATGGTAAAATGGCAAAGCAACAAATCGAGGCAGAGATGATTAAATTTATTAATGGAGAGTATGATATTTTAGTATGTACTACCATTATTGAAACCGGAATTGATATTCCTAATGTTAATACTTTAATTGTTATCGATGCCGACCGCTTTGGTTTAAGCCAATTGTATCAAATAAGAGGAAGAGTAGGTCGAAGTAATAAAATTGCTTATGCTTATTTAATGTATCAGAAAAATAAAGTTTTAAGCGAAATTGCGCTTAAAAGACTTAACACTATTAAAGATTTTACGGAATTAGGAAGTGGTTTTGATATTGCTGTTCGTGATTTATCGATTAGAGGAGCGGGCAACATTCTTGGTAGTGAACAAGCTGGGTTTATTGATGCGATCGGAATTGAATTATATATGAAAATGCTTAATGAAGAAATTGAATATTTAAAAGGAAACAATATAAAACCAATAGAATTAGAAAGAGAAGAAAAGCCAGTTTTAAATATAGCTACTTATATTAGTGATGAATATGTTAATGATCCAGATTTAAAAATAGAATTACATCGGAAAATAAATGAAATCGATAGTTATGAAAAATTAATAGAAGTGAAAAATGAGATTGAGGATCGTTTTGGTAAAGTAACTGAAGATATAATTATTTATATGTATCAAGAATGGTTTGAGAAAATTATTCCGACTATTGGTATTGAAAAAGTTAATCAAACAAAAGAAAAAATAGAATTAATTTGGAGTAAGAAAGCAACTCAAAAATTAGAAATAAACAAAATAATGACAGCAGGTTCAAGTTTTTCCAATAATTTTAAATTTCAATATAAAAACAATAAATTTAAAGCAACATTATTGATTACCAATTTAGAAAAACATTGGTTATATATATTATTAGAATTTTTAAAAAAAGTGTCGAATTTTTAACGGAAATGTATATTTTATTGTTACTTTCACATAATATAAAAGACAAAGAAAGTGAGGTAACATGATGAAATCAACTGGTGTTTTAAGAAGAATAGATGATTTAGGTCGTATTGTTCTTCCAAAGGAAATTAGGAAAAATTTAAGAATTCGAGACGGAGAACATTTAGAAATTTTTATTGATGGTGATAATATTATATTAAAAAAACACTCACTTATTGATAAAATAAGTGATATTGCTGTTTTATGTATAAAAGCAGTTGAAGATGTGATAAATGCTGAAATTATTATTACAGATAGAGATAAAGTAATTGCTGCTTCCCCTGAATTAAGAGAAAAATATTTAGAAAAAGAAATTACTAATGATATAAGCAATATAATGATGCAAAGAGAACCAAAAGTAATATTTGAAGAAAATAAAATAAATATCATAAATAATAATAAAGAAAAAGGGTTGCATTATTTTTTTCCAATTATGAATACTGGTGATGTAATAGGAATGATAATTATGAAAAGTAAACATAACGAAATAACTGATTATGATAAAAAGATGATTAGTTTTATGGGGAGAATAATAAGTAATTATATTGAATAATAATTATAAAAATTCTTGAATTATAGTTGTAATGGAATTATAAATGTGATATAATATTTTTAATATTTAAAGCGATGAACGAATGAGTAAATAAGTATTATGTTAAAAGAGAACTCTGTTAGGTGGAAAGAGAAGCAGTACTTATTGAAGATGACCCGGGAGTTGTTTAGTTAATTAAACCGTTGGCTGCGTTAAAGAAATAAGATTATAATTATCATTATAAATTAAGGTGGTACCGCGATAAAACGCCCTTATGCAGGGCGTTTTTTTAAGGAGGTAATATTATTAGTAAAAGAGGCTTTTCTAAAATTAGTTTCAAACAATATCAAAAAGATTTTGCTAATATTGATATAACTGAAGAACATTACAATGATTTAATTATTCCTAGTCGGGCAACAAAAAAAGCTGCTGGTTATGATTTTTATGCCCCAATGTCATTTAATTTAAAGCCAGGTGAAATCATAAAAATACCAACAGGTATAAGGGCATACATGCAAGATGATGAATTTTTAGCAATTATTTTACGAAGTAGCATAGGTTTTAAATATAATGTTAGATTATGTAATCAAATGGGTATAATTGATGCTGATTATTATAATAATGATAAAAATGAAGGCCATATTTTTGTTGCTTTACAAAATGAAGGTTCTGAGGTTTGGAAGGTAAAAAAAAGGGAACGTTTTGCGCAAGGTATTTTTTTAAAATATTTTATAACTGATGACGAAAAAGATAATTTAATGGAACGTAAAGGTGGCATAGGTAGTACAGGAAAAGGAGGAGTTAATTGATGAAAGAGAAGTTTTATATAACAACAGCAATTGCTTATACTTCTGAAAAACCACATATTGGTAATACTTATGAAATTATATTAGCTGATGCGATTGCTCGCTATAAAAGATTAAGGGGTTATGATGTATATTTTCAAACAGGTACTGATGAACATGGACAAAAAATTCAACAAAAAGCAATTAATTTAAATCGTAAGCCACAGGAACATGTAGATGAAATAGCAGATGTAGTTAAAAGCATATGGGATGTAATGGACATTAGTTATGATGCTTTTATTAGAACAAGTGATCCAATACATAAAGAAAAAGTATCGCAAATTTTCAATAAATTATATGAACAAGGCGATATTTATAAAGGCAAATATGAGGGGTTATATTGTACTCCTTGCGAATTATTTCTAACTGAAACACAATTAGTTGATAATAAATGTCCTGATTGTGGACGAGAAGTACAAGCTGCTAGTGAAGAAGCATATTTTTTTAAATTAAATAAATATGCTGATCGATTAATTAAGTATATTGAGGAACATCCTGATTTCATTCAACCAGAATTAAGAAAAACGGAAATGATTAATAATTTCTTAAAACCAGGATTGCAAGATTTATGCGTAACCCGCTCTACATTTGATTGGGGAATTCCTGTATCTTTTGATAAAAAACATATTATTTATGTTTGGATTGATGCTTTAAGTAATTATATTACTTTTTTAGGATATAATGTAAACCAAAAACATGACGATAAATATAAAAAATATTGGCCAGCTGATGTTCATTTAATTGGTAAAGATATATTAAGATTTCATACTATTTATTGGCCAATTTTATTAATGGCGTTAGGAGAACCATTACCAAAGAAAGTATTTGGGCATCCTTGGTTATTAGTTGATGGTGGTAAAATGAGTAAATCAAAAGGAAATACATTATATGCTGATGACTTAGCGTCACTATTTGGTGTGGATGCTATTAGATATTATGTTTTAGCGGAAACTCCCTTTGCTACAGATGGAATTATTACATATGATTTAATAATTGAACGTATAAACTCTGATTTAGCCAATTCTTTAGGTAATTTAGTTCATCGTACGATAAGTATGTGTTATAAGTATTTTAACGGGGAAGTTAAAGAACCAAAAGATAAGACCGAATTAGATGAAAATCTAATATCATTAGCATTAAATATACCAATAGCTGTTGCTGAAGCAATGGATGATTTATATGTTAATAAAGCAATAAATCATATATTTGAATTAATAAGACGTTGTAATAAATATATTGAGGAAAGTACTCCATGGGAATTAGCAAAAAATAATGAATATGAACGTTTAGGAACAATTATTTATAATTTATTAGAAAGTATTCGTTTTATTGCCGTATTATTACAACCATTTATGCCAAAAACTACTTCAAAGATATTAAATCAACTAAATACTCAAATTCATACATGGGATTCATTAAAAGAATTTAATGGTTTAAAAGTTGGAACTATTGTACAACAAGGGGAACCGCTTTATATGCGAATTAATAAAGAAGAAAAAATATCAGAAATTGAAAAAAAATAAATATGTCAAATTTATTGTAAACGACAAAAGAAGTCAAAAATAATTATAGTATTATTTTTGATAACGTGATAATATTAAAATAAATTAATAAACAATAGGAAGGGATTTATTCCATGAAACGCAACCAAAAAAAATCAAAGCAGTACATAATTTTAGTATTTATTGCAGTGATTACATATTTGGTAGTATGTTTATTTAGTTCCTTTAGATATGTAGATTTAGGGTATTTAGTAGTTATTGTAGTTACATTTATTCGTTTTTTAAGAATAAAAGATTTTGGATAAACTATGTCATATAGTTGATATAGTTTTTCATTTTTGAATTAATGTTGGGGAGGCAAAAAATGATTGATGCACATTGCCATTTAGAAAAAAACGAATATAATAATTTTTCATCCTTAATCGATGATATTTTCAAAGAAGATATTGAACTAATTATTACTAACGGATGCGATTTACCATCTAATGAAGAGGCAATAGAATTATCAAATAAGTATCAAAATATATATGCGGCAATTGGTTTTCATCCTGCTTTTGCAGATAAAATTAGTGATCATGATTATTGCCTTTTAGAAGAACAAATAAAAAACAAGAAAGTAATTGCTATTGGTGAGATAGGACTTGATTATTATTATAATTGTAATAAAGATATTCAAAAAAGAGTATTTGAAAAACAGCTTATGATAGCGCAAAAATATAATATACCAGTTATTGTTCATAATCGTGAAGCAACTTCAGATATTTATAGCTTAATAAAAAAATATAACGTTCGAGGAATTATACATTGTTTTAACGAAAATAAAGTTTGGGCTCAAAAATTTATTGATTTAGGTTTTTTGTTAGGAGTTAATGGCATTATTACTTTTAAAAATGCGGAGACATTGAGAGAAGTAATAAAAGATATATCGCTTGAATATATTGTATTAGAAACAGATGCACCATTTTTAACCCCTGCACCATTTCGTGGTCAAAAAAACAGTCCTT
>JAQUEG010000016.1 GCA_028685275.1 Bacilli bacterium | reverse complement strand
TCGTTAACTGTAACAATGTGAACTCCTTTTCCTGTTAAAGCATTTAAATAAGCTGGCATAACTGAAGTTAAAGTTTTTCCTTCACCCGTTTTCATTTCGGCAATATTACCATAATGAATAGCAATTGCGCCTAATAATTGAACATAATAAGGTTTTTCTCCAATCATACGATACGATGCTTCACGAGCAACAGCAAATGCTTCTACCATAACATCATCTAAATTAGCACCATTCTTAATTTTTTCTTTAAATTCTACTGTTTTATTTTTAAATTCATTATCAGTTAATTTCTGCATTTCCCTATCAAGTGCATTTATTCGATCAGCAATCATTGTAAATTTTTTTAATTGCTTATATTCATGATTAAATAATTTTTTAAAAATTCCCATATTCTTCATCTCCTTTTTTACATCTTCTATTTTATCAAAAAAAACATAATTATCATAGTCAAATATTATTATAAAAATAAAAAACGCTAGAATTATCTAACGTTCAACACAGAATTTTACTTCAACTTGTTTCAATCACACCATAATTACCATCTTTTCTTTTATAAAGAACACATATTTGATTAGATACATCATGTTTATAAACAAAGAAATCATGTCCTAGCATATTTAATTGTAATATTGCTTCTTCCTCATTCATTGGCTTCATTTCAATTACTTTTCGTTTAACAATTTTGGTTTCTGTTTCTTCTTCATATTCATTATCTTCATTAAAAGTTATAGCTTTAGCTAAGCTTTTAAACTTTTTACTTTGAATTTTTGATTTATTCTTATTAATTTGTCTTTCTAATTTATCAATAACTAGGTCAATTGCTGCATATAAATCAGAATGGCTTTCTTCACTCCGTAATATAAAATTATTAAGCGGAATTGTGACTTCAATAATTTGATTATATCCCTTTACTCTTATTACTACACGAACCTTAATATTCTTGTTATCACTAAAATATTTGCTTAATCGCTCTAATTTGCTATTAATATAATCTTCTATACTAGTAGTGATTTTTACTTTGTCACCGTGAATATCAACTTTCATTTATATCCTCCTCTTCCTATAATAATTATATCATGAATAATATTTTTTATAAATATAGAGGAAGTCTATTAATTAAACAACTGATGCAACATTAACGCTTTCAACGTTTATAGCTTGTAGTCCTTTTTCGGTATGAATCAAATCAAACTGAACCATTTGACCTTCAGTTAAAGTTTTATAACCTTCTTGTTTGATGTTGCTATAATGAACAAAAATATCTTCACCATCTACATAATCGATGAAACCATACCCTTTTTCATTATTAAACCATTTGACCTTACCTATCACCTCATGCACCTCGCCTTCTACTATGTTTACATTAATAATATAACTTATAATAATATGATTTCAATAAATATCAACATACAAATTATGACATTAATTTTTATTTATTACTTTCCTAATATTTTTTAATGATAACAAATATTAATAGATTTAAAAAAACAAAAGCTTAAATAGCCTATTTTTATGCTTGAAATGCCTAAAATACAATAAAAATATATAATTATACCTCTTATTCAATATAAATTATATTTTAATTAATTTTTATTCTCAATGTATAACTTATATGTAAAATATAATAGAGGTGCATATGAAAAATATATTAATAAATAATGGGATGGATTTAATAAAAAAACATTATACGAATCTTAATCAAGCAGAACTAGAGGAAATAAAATATGGTTTAGAAGGTTTTTACTTAACCTTCTCTAAAATTTTAATTCTGTTTATAGTTGCATATTTAATTAATGTACATGTTAATTTTATTTTATTAATTTTTTTCTTTAATATAATTAGATTTTTTGCGCATGGCTTTCATGCTCGAAATAGCATTGTTTGTTTTATTATTTCTTTTATATGTTTCATTTTATTACCATATTTTATTCAAAGTTTAACAATAAATTTAATTACAAAAATAATACTAATCACTATTAGTATCATTAGTATTTTTTTATATGCTCCAGCTGATACACATAAGAAGCCTATTATAAAAATTAAAAAACGCCAAAAATTAAAAATTATCGCTTTAATTACGTGTATAGTTTATAGCTTAATTGTTTTGTTTTCAACTAATACTATAATTATTAATTGTATATTGTTAGCACTATTGTTAGAAATAATAACAATTTTACCAATAACATACAAATTATTTAACTTACCCTACCGAAATTATCAAAATTATAGCAGTAAATAAAAGGAGGTGATCAGATTGTTTAAAGTAATTGCACATGTTCTCAAAGTAATTGGAACCATTATTGCAGCAAGCTCTACTGTTGGTTGTGTTTTTTTATTTTGGGATGAATCAACAGCACCAAATAGTATACTTAAAAAATAAATTTAAAAAAACATTCTTTTTAATCAAGAGGAATGTTTTTTTAAATTAACAAATAAATGTACACTATAATATTCTAGTGTTATTTCTCTATTTTGAGTAATAATTTGGTAACTACTAATTATTTTTTTAGCCAACCCTAAACCATAACCACGGCCTTTTGATTTAGTCGAATATCCTAAATCATCTAATCTTTCTAAATTTAGTTTATTATTATATGTATTAGTTAAAATGAAATGAAGTGTATGTTTTTTATAGTATATTTCTAATATGATTTGTTTTTTATCCGCTGTTTTCACTGCCTCAATCGCATTATCAAGATACACACCTATTATTGTAATTAAATCCTTATATAAATTAGATTTTAAATTTTTAAATAAATTTTTAGGTATACGGGAACCTACATTAATTAATACATCTATTTTATCTTTAGATAAATCTCCTAATTTGTAATAAATTAATCCTTTTAATCCTCCTTTTGGAAGTTTTTCCATATCAGTTAACACCTTTTCTTCATAATTACTAAAATCTTTAATAATGCTATTTATATAATCAGTTATCTCTGCATTTTTATTACCAGCGAAACCTTTAATAGCGATAATTTGATTTTTAAAATCATGAATAATCATATTTTTATTATTAATTGCTTTTTCATACTTTTTAATATAATTAAATAATTGATCATATTTTATTAATAATTGACTACTATATTCTTTTTCTTTTAAAAATAAATAAATAAAAAAGCCAAAAACAATTAATAAAATTAAATTTAAAATATACTCATAACTGATTTCTGAAAAAAGAAAATTACGATTAGCAAAAACAGCAATAATGACAATTGATATTATTAATAGAATATAACTATTAATTCTATTATAACTAGTAATAATTTTTTTAAAAAATAACCTTAACTTTTTTATTTCTACTAATAGTAAAACTAGAAAAGAAATTTCAATATTAATTAAAATCGTTCCAGCTAAATTTTTATCTATTTCTTTAATAAAAAAAAAGATACCCAAACTAAAAATTAATTCAGCTAAAAGAAAATATATAAAAATAAATGTTCCAGTTAATAAACCTCTAATGTATTTTTCTTTATATACTATTTTTATAAGAATTGAAATACTGATACAATTAACAATGATACGAATAATATTTTCAAATAAAAAAAAAGATATAGTTATAATTGCTGGTGCAACAATTATAATTAATACTATGTTTTTAATATTAAATTTTAATTTTAAATTAAGCAAACAACCCGCCACAGAAATACCGATAATAACAAGTATAAGTGAGGAAAAAACAATATTTATTAAGTACATACTTTTTGCACTTCCTTTTTATATGTTCTCGAAAATAAATTTATTTTTTCATTATTTTTGAAAGTAATAACTCTATTGCTATAATCAAAACTTTTTACATTTTGGATATTTACTATACACGCACGGTGAGTTCGGCAAAAATCATTGTTCAACTTTTTTTCTATCTCATTTAAAGTCATATTACTTAAGTAATCATTATAAAAAGTCCTAATTATTATTTTTCGAGAATCAGAATCTTTAACAATATACAAAATATCTGAATAAGGTATTTTGTAATCAACGTGTTTAAATATAAAACTAAGAATATTACCACAATTAAATATTTTTAATGCTAAAGTTAGAACATCTTTTAATTTGTTTTCATATTGATTAAATTTTGAAATAAAATCTAATAACATTAATCGGCTTTTAAGCGCCTCATAAGTTAATTCGTAATGTACTGTTAAAATTATTATAATCGAATCCCAATCATTTTCTCTAATTTGTTTTGCTATATTTAAACCAGACTTTTCTTTTACTTCGATATCTAAAATATAAATTTTTTTGCCAATTTGTTTATTCAATATATACATAAATTCTTTATCATAATTATTAAATTCATATGTTTTATATTCATTTTCAATTGGCATCATTATTTTTGATATAATATTTATTATATTTTTTCTTATTGGTTCTTCATCATCACATACAATAAAATTTAACATCTCACCCACCTCTTTATAGTTTGCTTATTGTTTATTATACCATATTATGACATATTTTTTAAAAATTTTTTGTGTAAAAAAATCTCATTTCTGAGATTTTTTCCTTTTTTTGCGATTAATTATAATATTAGTACTAATTACAAACCATAAAGTTAAAAATAAAAGGATTAAATAAATATACATGCCAATTTTACGATTAATTAAAAAATAAATAATTGATGCAAAGGCAAACAAAAAATTAATATAATATATAATTAAGACTGTCGTGCGGTGACTAAAATTCATTTTTAATAATTGGTGATGTAAATGCTGTTTATCAGATTCTGCAATACTTTTTTTATTAATCATACGCCTTATTATAGCAAATAATGTATCTAAAATAGGAACTGCCATTATTAATAACGGAATTAAAAATGAAGTTAAAGTTACCGTTTTTAATCCTAGTAAAGCAATTACTGAAATAATGAACCCTAAAAACATGGAACCAGTATCACCCATAAATATCTTAGCGGGATAAAAATTATGAACTAAAAACCCTAAAGTTGAACCTAACATAATAAATGCTAATAATATATCTAAACCATTAAATTTATTAAGCATAAAAGCTATGATACCAATAGTGAGAAAAAAAAATGAACTAACACCTGCTGCCAAACCATCCAATCCATCAATTAAATTAATCGAATTAATCATCCCAACAATAAATAAAAAAGTAATAGGATAAGTAAAAATATTAAAAGTAATATTAAAACCAAAAAAATTTAATTCTTCTAAAAGAATACCACCATAGAAAATTATAACAGCTGCCGCTGATAATTGAGCTAAAAATTTATAACGTGCTTTAATTGGATTAATATCATCAATAATGCCAATCAAAACAATAATAAAACTACCAATTAAAATTGAATTCATTACAATTGTTTGTTTTGCAAATAACATATAACCTAAAAGAAATCCCAAAAAGATTGCTAATCCTCCTAAACGAGGCATCGGTTTTTTATGAATTTTCCTTTTATTTGGTTGATCAATGGCTTTTATATGAAAAGCTATTTTTTTTACAATTGGAACAATGATCGTTGTAAATAAAAAAGTTACTCCGACCATTAATAAAACCATGTTAATATTATATTCCACTTATAATCACCACACTACATCTATAATTATATATAATATTAAGTTTTTATACAATGTTTTTATGATTTGTTTTTATTTATCTATTAAATATAAATTATCTAATAAAATACCTGTACCATCAGCAACACATGTTAAAGGACTCTCAGCTATAAAAACTGATACTTTTAATTCTTGGGTAAATAATTTATCTAACCCGTCTATTAAGGCGCCCCCGCCAGTAATTACTATCCCTTTATCAATAATATCTGCCGCTAATTCAGGTGGTGTTTGCTCTAAAACCATCTTTACCTGCTTAATAATTTCATTAACACTACCTTTTAATGACTCTTGTACTTCTTCGGAAGTAATATTAATGCTATGAGGAAGACCAGTAACTAAATCACGACCACGAACTTCAATTTTTTCTTTTTTATTACCATTATAAACTGTGCCAATATTTATCTTAATCTCTTCTGCTGTTCTTTCACCAATTAACAGTTTATATTTATCTTTTATATATTTAGAAATATCATTATCAAAAGTATTACCAGCAATTTTAATATATGCACTATTAACAATGCCACCTAATGATAAAATCGCAATATCAGTAGTACCTCCACCTATATCAATAACCATATTACCACTAGGTTTTGATATGTCTAATCCCGCACCAACTGCCGCCACTTTGGGTTCCTCTTCAATGAATACTCTACGAGCACCAGTTCTTTCTGTGGCTTCTTTAATAGCGTTTTTTTCAACTTGAGTAATATTAGAAGGACAACAAATTAAAATACGTGGTCGCGAAAAAAAATTTTTAGCATTTACTTTTTTAATAAAATAATCCAACATAATTTCTGTATTTTCAAAATCTGCTATAACACCATCTTTCATCGGCTTGATTGCTTTAACTTTACCTGGTGTACGTCCCAACATTTCACGCGCTTCTAAACCAACCGCTAATGGTTTCTTTGTTTCTGAATCAATTGCTACAACACTTGGTTCGTTTAATACAATACCTTGTCCTTTTACATAAATTAATACATTAGCTGTTCCTAAATCAATTCCAATATCTTTATAAAACATTATTGCGTCCCCTTCTCTTTATAATCCTAATATTATTTTATCACAGTATTTAATTATATAGTACTTTTTAAGTTTAAATATTTTTTTCGCGTTGATTCTCCGCCTCTAATATGTCTTATTTTAATATGATGTTGCAATATTTTGGCTACTTGTTGATATAACGATTTATCTATTTCCTTTAATCTTTCGCTAAAGTCTTTATGAACTGTACTTTTACTAACATTATAAACTTTTGCAATATCCCTAATTGTTTCTCCCGTTGTAATTATATGAAATGCTTCATCTAAAACTCGCTTTATAATATTATCTTTCATTGGTTCACCTCTTTAATTAAAGTATATAAAAACCGAAAATATTTATTCATAAAAAAAGGGTTGTTAAGCCCTTACAAATCCTTTATTGTTTTATCATAAAACATTTCGGGGTTTTTAACCTGTCCTTTATATAATATTTCAAAGTGAAGGTGATCACCGAGATCACTAGCAATATTACAAATCCCACTTTTACCAATTAACTCCCCCTGAATTACATTATCATCTTTTTTAACATTAAGTTCGGACAAACATTGATAAACACTAATAAAATCATTAGTATGACGAATTTCAATTGTTTTTCCTAATAAATTATCTTCTTTAACATTAATAACCGTTCCATCTAATATAGCAACTACATCAAAATTATTTGTTCCACCATAATCAACACCAGAGTTTTGTATATACGTTTTTTCATGATAAATTATTGATTTTTCCTGCTTGTCAGCAGTTGCATTTTCATCATAATAATGCTTTACAATTGATACATCTTTACTATTATATGGCCTTACAATAACTTTTTTATCTCCGACAACAGGTAAAACATCCCCAAATAATGTTTTTATGACATAGTCAAAATTTTGATCCTTTTCACTTGGGGAAGTTTCATTTGCGGCTCGTTGTAAAAAAAATAGACTCATTACAACAAAAACAACAATCAAACTATAAATTGATGGAATTACAAATGGTTTTAGTTTTCTACGATTCATATTTTCACCTCATTAAAAGTGTGAACATTTTTTAAAATAATATACATTTATAATAAAAAAATTAGTTATGAACTAATTAATTTTTTTATTTCTACTCCTTGATAATAATATTTCAAACTTTCATCATATTTATATCCTTCACTTGCCATACCCTCTGCTCCATATTGACTCATTCCTACACCATGACCATAACCAGTTGTTTTTATTGTTACTTCTTTTGCTTTTTGCTTAATTTCAAAATGATTTGATCTTAATTTTAATTTTGAAGCGACTTCTGATCCTGTCATTTTATTATTGTTTATTTTTAACTCTAAAATACGACCAGTATTACTTTTTTTTATTATCTCAATTTTAATTTTTGATTGTTCTTTAATACCGAGATTATTATAAAACTCTGTTAATGTATAATTTTTTACATCATTAAAAACTGGTGAAGCATTAGCGTCCCATACTGATTCAACACTACGTAAATATGGGACTTCAAAACTAAAAACTTCCTCGCTATTTTCAGTAAAACCATTACTAGTAGAAAAATATAACGCATCAGCTATTTCACCATTATATTCTAAATATTCACCTTTAGTCATAAAAACCGCGTTTTGTATTTTTAAAATATTATGATTATAGTTTTTACCCCAACTTTTTTTTAAGTATTCGTTATCTAAATAAACCTGATTTAAAACTGTATCTACTACATCGTATAATTTATTTTTATTATTAATTATTCTTTTTAAAACATAACTACGCGCCGCTACTGATTGAGCTTTTAATGCTTCACTATGAAAAAGAATTGGCATTTCGCCAGCAACCACGCCAACAATATAATCTTCTAATTTTACTTCCTCAATTTTATTAGTTGCTTCTCTTTTCACTTTAACAATGATATTATCATATAATTTTTCTTCTTCTTTTTTTTGTTCATGAAAAAAGAAGAAAACAATAAAAAAAGGAATAACTATGAATAGTAAACTTAAAAATATTATTTTTTTCATATCTTGCCTCTCTTAATATATTATTCGTGATACTTCATAAAAATCATAAATAAAATTTACTACTAAATAAGAAATTCCTAATGTTAATAAAACATAAAACACTAATATTTGGTTACGTCTATTTTTTTTAAATATTTGTTCAATTCTTAATGATTCAACAACCCAAAAAACAAATGGTATAACCAACAAGTATATAAAAAATTTAAGACTCACTTTTTCTTGTCATCCCTTCATATTTTTTTATTTTATCAATTCTTATATTATGCCGTTCTAAATTAGAAAATTCAGTTGTTAAAAATGTAAGTATAATTCTTTTAATTTCCTCTAATTCTTTCTCTGAACTAATAGCAATTACATTAGCATCAAGATGTTCACGTGCTTGGATAGCTTCCTTTAAATTATCGACTTTAGCGCATCTAATTCCTTTTACTTTATTGCAAGCAATCGAAATACCAATACCACTTCCACAAAAAGCAATTCCATAGTCTATTTCTTTATTTATTATTTTTTCGCCTAAAATAATACCATAATCTGAATAATCAACTGGTTTAATATCATTAGTTCCATAATCCATTACTTGAAAATCTTTTTGTTTAAGATAATCATTTATTTCTTTTTTTAACAAATATCCACGATGATCAGATGCAATTCCAATTTTCATTTTTTTCCTCCTTTATACTAATTATACCAAAAAAGATGAACATTATTGCTCATCTTCACTTTTTTGTTCAAAACCATATTTTTGATTAAATTTTTCAA
>JAQUEG010000015.1 GCA_028685275.1 Bacilli bacterium | reverse complement strand
TATTTCAAAAATTTTTCAAATACTAAGTAAAGATAAAATTAAAGGAGGTGACAGATTGTCAGAATTAGGAATAACACCAAGAGAAAGTCTTGATTTACACGAAATTATTGTTTTTAAAACACTATGTGCTACAAAAGCAACAACGATGAATTTACTAGCAAAAGATAAAGAATTAAAAGAATTATTACAAGCAGATGCTAATGCAGCAAAAGAACATATTAAAGAATTAAGAGACCTCTTAAAAACTTCACCATTTTTAAAAGAAAATAATTAGAAAGGAATAAAAAAATGACTAATATAATTCAAAATATAGCAGGAATGAGTAAAATGACTGACGAAATCATTGCTTATGATTCTTTAATAGGGACTAAAGCCGGCGTTAAAGCATATTCCCTTGCTTTAACAGAAGCTTATAGTCAAGAAGTTAGAGATACTTATTCCAGACATTTAGATGCGGCTATTAAAGCACACGAAAAAATTGTTAATTATATGGTGGAAAAAAATTATTATTTTCCTCGTGATCCCGAACAACAAATTAATTATGATTTAAAAGGTGTCGATACATTATTGGAAATGGAATAAATAAAAAAACCAGGTATAATTAATCTGGTTTTTATTTTATTCCATTAACTAAAGCTTGCTCAATGGCCTTTAATATAACTTTACTACTAGCAGTTGCTCCCGTAACAACATCTATTTCTAATGATTGTTCAGCAACAACCTTATCAGTTAGTGTTTCAGCTGCTTTACCACGACCATGAATATGTTTGATTAAATTAATTTTAGTAATCACATGCTCTATAACTGTTACTTCGACTTTAACCGAAACAGGAAAAATATTATAACTACCACCATATGTTCCATTAGGTATTAATTCTAAATCAACATTATTTATTGTTAAATCACTAAGTTGTTGTTTATGTCTATTTTCTACAATTTTAAAAGTAATACAAAAGCCAATTATTATTAAAATAATCCCAATAAAAATACATTTTTTGTTCATTACTAACATCCTTCCCGATTAATAAAAACCTTGCCAAACTGTTCAACAAGATTAACGATCATTTGATCCCGCTTTTTTTATAATTCGATTAGTCGATGCATTTTTATAACCATATTCAGTAAATTCCTATGAAGCTGCTTTTAATATTTGTTCTTGTTTTATTGCGGATAAACTAGAAAATTTTTTTACAATAGTTAACTTCCGCCTTCTAATTATATTCAATTACAGATTAATTATACTACTTTTGACCAACACGGTCAATATTTTTTATTAAAATAATTGATTAAGGCATTACCTAAATTATTGCAGCAAACTATTTCTAATTAAATTCCAAATGGAATTATTTTATGTTATAATATTATATTTAAAAGAGGTGTGTTATGAAAATCGGCAATATTTATAGGATTGATTGGCATTTATATGTTGTATTAGATTTTGATGATTTAGACGGAATATATAAAGTTCAATTTAAAAATTTAAATAATGGTGCTCTTAAAACTGAAATGTTTGAAGAAAATATGTTATTTAAATATAAACCTATGAACTTATTATTTAAAAAGGAAACAAAATACCATTATAAATTTGAAGAAAACGGGATTGAATATGAATTTTTAAAAGAAAATATTGAAGATATTATTGATAATCTAATAAATAATAACTGGCCTAACAAAAAATGTTTGCCTGTTCATATAAATGTATACGAAGATAATATCCAGCCCAATACTTATATTAAATTAATAAATAATGATAAAGGAAAAATATACTATTCAATAAATAACGGTAAATACATATTATATAAAAAAGAACTATTAATTAATAAAAATTGTGTCATAAAAGCCTATGCAACAAAAGAAGGTTATGATAATAGTGACATCATTAAATTCAATTTTAAATTAAAAAATCGAATAATTAAAATATATTTTAGTCCATCAAGACAAGTAAATAATAAAGGGATTGATCAATCTGTATATTCAAATGAAATGGAAATGATGAATTTACTTACTGATAAAATAATAAATAATTTAAAAAACAAAAATGTTATGTGTTATAGAAATAATCCTGAATTACTTATAAAAGATTGGCAAAAGGAAGGCAAAGAAAAAAATATAGATTTCCATTTTGCACTTCATTCAAATGGATCATCTAAGCATAACAAAAAAGGAATGGAATGTTGGATTCATTTACCAATTTCAAAAACTTATTCTTTGGCTAATATTTTATATAATAACTTATATTCTATTTATTATGATAATAAAAATCAAATAACTAACAGAGGAGTTAAGTTTGCTAAAGGTAATTTAATGGAATGTAATGATAAATATTTTAAATTTGGAATTTTACTTGAAGTTGCATATCACGATAATTTAGATGATGCAAAATGGATTAGTGAAAATATTGATGAAATAGCTAAAAATATTACAAAAACGTTAATTGAATATTTTCAATTATAAATTAGATAATTATTAGATATTACTCATTATTTTTGATATATAATATAAAAAAATAAATAACAATGAAATATGTAATATGTTTTAAATAAAGAAACCGAAATTATAGAAATAAACAAAAAAATTTAACTAATACTGGTTAAATTTTTTATTTCTTAATTCAATTAAATGAACATTTTCCACTTTCGTTCCTCTTCTAATAATTGGTTAATATTTTTTCTAATTCCCTAGCTACTACAAGAACTGGATATGTACATTTTCGAGCATCCTGCATTTTTACTTCATCATTAATCAATTTCTTTAACATATTTATCGCATCTCGTGGTCTTTTCTCACTAGGATACTTTTTTTCGAATAATGGTATAAATCTTTTTACACAATCAATGGCCAATGTGCTAAAACCTTTTGATTAGTTTCATTTACTAATTCGACTAATCGTGGATCGTGTTTTATTCTTTTTGAATCCATTATCACACCTTCGTATAATATAGGTAGTGTAAAAAGTTTAAAAACTTCTTACACTATTTAATTTTAATCTTACTTTTTTTATTTATTACCGGCAAATTATATAAAAATTTTTTTAATATTTTCGTTTTATCTAGTTTTTCCCAATTTAAATATAGTTTTCCAAAATGACCATAACACGCTGTATCTTTATAAATTGGTTTATCTAACTCTAATGTTTTAATAATACCCCTAGGTGTTAAATCAAAAATAGTTTTAATAGCATTTATTAATTGCTCATCAGTAAAAGAAGAAGTATTAAAAGTATTAATGTATATTGATAATGGCTCACTCACACCAATAGCATAAGCAATTTCAATTTCACATTCCTTAGCTAAATTCGCTCCAACAATATTTTTAGCAATATATCGTGCCATATAAGCAGCACTACGGTCTACTTTAGTTGCATCCTTACCAGAAAAAGCACCACCGCCATGACGAGCATAACCCCCATAAGTATCAATAATTATTTTACGACCAGTTAACCCAGTATCCCCATGAGGTCCCCCAATTACAAAAGCACCTGTTGGGTTAATATAATATTTTGTTTCATCATCTAACAAATAATTAGGAATTATTGGTTTTATAACATGATCTATAATATCCATTCTTAGTTTATTATTATTAACATTTGGGTTATGCTGATTAGATATTACTATCGCCCTAATTCTTTTTGGTTCCTCACCTTCATACTCAACTGTAACTTGGGTTTTACCATCAGGTCTTAAATAAGGAATTGTTTTTTCCTTGCGAACCTTAGTTAATTGATATGCTAATTTATGTGCTAATATAATTGGTAATGGCATTAACTCATCTGATTCTGAACACGCATAACCAAACATTATTCCTTGATCACCAGCGCCTCCTTTATCAACTCCCATGGCAATATCAGGTGATTGCTGATGAACATAATTATTAATTTGACAAGTATGACCATTAAATCCATATTCATCCTGATTATAACCAATATCAATAATTATTTTACGGACTAATTCTTCAAGGTTAATATTTGCCGTAGTAGTAATTTCCCCCATGACGTTAACTAAATTAGTGGTAACAGTAACTTCACAAGCTACCTTTGCCTTAGAATCCTGTTCTAAAATAGCATCCAATATAGTATCAGCAATAATATCGCACATTTTATCAGGATGCCCTTCTGTTACTGCTTCTGACGTAAAAACTTTTGTCATAAATCCTCCTTCTAACCTTATGAAAAAAAGACACTAGATAAAGTGTCTTCACATTAATAAAGATAGCCTTATCTTCGGTTTTAAAACCTCAGGATTTAGCACCTTGTTTTAAAAATAGGTTGCTGGGTTTCATTGGGCCTGTCCCTCCACCACTCTTCATAAGGTATTAAATTTTTACAATTTAATTGTTTCATTTTTTTGCATTTTTGTCAATCATTTTTATTAAAATAATCAATTAACGTATCAGCAATATTTTTCCCTATTGCTACCTTATTTTGTACAATCCATTTTGCACCATCAACATTATCGCGGTAAGCTATTTCTAATATAATTCCAAATGATAAACGCTTGCTATTTGCTACTTTTAAATATTTTACTGGTATTTTAATAATATCTAATTTGTTAATAATTTCTAAAGTAAATGACTCTGATTTATCACGACCATTATAAAGATCTTTATATAGAATCATATAAGATCTTTTTCTGATAAATATTCAATCTCTTTTATTAACATAAATTACCTAACAACTATAATAAAATATTAATTTTTTAGTTTACATTTCTTAATCTTAATATTTGTCATTCCTAAAATTTATTAGTATAATATAATTAGATAATATTACATGTTTTATTTCATTATATTATATGAAAGGAAATAGCAATGAAATATGTTGAAAATTTAAATAAAATAACGGATATTGATTTAAAAATAGCGGGTGGTAAAGGAACTAGTTTAGGGAAAATGATTCAAAACAATATTTTAGTCCCAGCTGGTTTTGTTATTCTCGCCCCAACTTTTTCTTACTTTTTACAAAAAAACAATTTAAAAAATATAATAAACCAAATTATTACAAAAGTTAATTTAAAAGATATAAATACAATTGAAAAAGCCTCACAACAAATAAAAGAATTAATTATAAAGAAAGAACTACCAAATGAAGTTAAACAAGAAATATTTAAACAATTTAATAACATGGGAATGAATTTTGTTGCGGTTAGATCATCTGGCATATTAGAAGATTCGATAAAAACTAGTTGGGCTGGTGAATTAGATAGTTTTCTTAATATAAAAATTAATGATTTAGAAACTAAAATTAAACAATGCTGGGCATCATTATATAATACTCGCGCTATTTATTATGCTTTAACAAAACATATTAATATGGAAGAGAATACGATAGCAGTTGTTATCCAAAAAATGATTAACAGTGAAGTATCTGGAGTAGCATTTTCAATTAATCCTATGTCAAAAGAGCCAAATCAAAACTTTGTTGAAGCTGCTTTTGGTTTAGGAGAAATTGTTGTATCCGGTAAAATTATTCCAGATTGTTATATTGTCGATAAAAATTATCATTTAATTTTAAATAAAGAAATAAATACTCAAACAAAAATTTTAACACACTCAACTAAAAATAATAGTAACGAACAAATACTTTCCCCGGAACAAGGTAATAAGCAAAAATTACCTGATGTAGATATTATTAAATTGAGTAAATTAATCAATCAAATTGAGAAATATTTTGAAAGGCCAGTAGATATTGAATGGGCACAGGAAAAAAAGCAATTATATATTATTCAATGTCGTCCTATTACCACGATTACAACCAAAAATAAGAAGGATAGTTTATTAACCTATTTAAAAAATCAACAATGGTTTTTTGGACTAAGAACTGACCAAAGTTTATTATTATATTCAGCCAAACGAAAAACATATAAAGAATATATAAAAAATGAATATGGAATTGATTTTTCTGAATCGTTATTAGTACCCTTAGAAAAAAATTATCCCATCCGCGTATTTAATTTATGGCATATGAAAATATTTCATCACCTATCTAAAATAAAAATAAGTAAAGAAGCAAATCTTTTAAAAAACTACATTAAAGAAGATGAAAAAGTTTATACCCAAATTATTGAATATGGTCAAAAATTATTAACAAACAATACAAATAATAAAATTAAGTATTATAAAAAAATAATTAAACTATATGAAATAGCAAGCGCTCAATTTTTAATTATTTTTTCATTAGGATTGAAATTAACTGAAAATCAAGATAAAATTAACAATAGCAAGGAATTAATAAAAATGCATGATCATTGGCGTAATAGTGTCGCTTTTAAAGAAGAAATTATGATTAATAATTTATTATCTTTTTTTAAGTTTTTAATTAATGAGAAAAAACTTAAAATTAAACCTTTATCATTAATAAATTATTTAACGGCGAGCGAAGTAGAAAAATGGTTACAACAAAAATTAACGGATGAACAAATTATTGAAATAATAAAAAAAAGAAAAAGAAACGGTTACATTTATCTTAATTTAAGGAATCGAAAAGAAGAAATTATTGATGAATTAAAAGAAGTTAATAAACTACAACAATATTTTTTGAAATTAAATAGTAATGAGAAGAAGCAAAAAGCCTTAACAGGGCAAATGATACATAAAGGAAAAAACAAAATAAAAGGAGAAGTTATATTAATAAAAGATAAAAATGAATTAAAACTAAAAAGCAATTTAATAAAAAATAAAATATTAATTGCCATTCAAACATCACCACATTATATTCCTTATTTAAAACAAGCAAAAGCTATTATTACAGATGAAGGAGGCATAACATGCCATGCTGCTATTATTGCCCGTGAATTAAAAATCACTTGTATGATTGGTACTAAAATAGCAACTAAATCTTTTAAAGATGGTGATATAATAATTATAGATGCTGAAAACGGAATTGTGGAAAAGGAGGAAAAAAATGAATAATATAGAAAAAGATTTTATAACTAGACATTCAATAAAACCAAGTGCAAATGATCCTGAATCAACACTTTATCCTGGCATATCTAAAAACGGTGTTAAATTAGCGCAAAAAAGAGCAACTGATATTTTGAAAATATTAGAAGAAGCACCAGCAAATACAATTATGTTTATTGGGGGTTGTTCTGATATAAAACGCACTAAAACAACAGCAATGATTTATGGTGAGGAAATAAAAAAAATAATTACTACACAAAAAAAAGAAGATATTCTATTTTTTTTACTAAATGATATGCAAGGAAAAGGGTTTACGGCCAAAAAAGATTATTTAATTAAGCAAATAAATAATAATCCCAATAAAAAGATAATAATTACATTACCTTTAATGTTAAAAGAACTTTCTTTTATTGGTGATTTTACTGATATTAACCATCAATTTAATGAATATACACAAGCATTATTAAAACAAAGCAAAGGTAATGAAACCGAAGCTTTACGTTTATGGTTTGCTAACCAAGGGGAAATTCATAATATAAAAGGACCTAATCCTAAAATAATAGCAGAAAAACAATTAAATGGATTAAAAAGATTACGTACATTTATTAATACCAAAATAAATAATCGCCCAATAATAATTGCTGGTATCGGACATGCTTGGAGTTTAGATGCTTTAAAAGTATATTTAATTAATAATGGTCAAATTACTAAAAAAGATTTTAAAGAAACTTTAAATGAAAAAATGGTTAAAGAAACCGAAATTATAGAAATAAACAAAAAAAGTAACTAATGCTGGTTAAATTTTTTATTCCTTAATTCAATTAAATGATCAATTTGCCAATTTCGTTCATCTTCTAATAGTTGATTAACATTATCTTTATTTTGATTTAAATAATATAAGGCTGAAACTGTATACATAGCAGCTCCTTCAGCATGAATTGGTACATGACAGGTTGCTAATGTATGACTACAAGCTCTAGCAATTTGAGAAGACGCTTTATCTGTTTTTTCTAATTCCCTAGCCGCTACAAGAACTGGATATGTATATTTTCGAGCATCCCACATTTTTACTTCAACAGTAATCCATTTTTTTAACATATTTATCGCATCACGTGGTCTTTTCTCATTAGGATATTTTTTTTCAAATAAAGGCATAAATCTTTCTACACAATCAATGGCCCAACGCGCTAAAACCTTTTGATTAGTTTTATTTATTAATTCAACTAATCGTGGATCGTGTTTTATTTTTTTTAGATTCATTATCACACCTCCAGATAATATATTATAACAAAATACTTATAACGATAAAATAATTGTCAATAAATATAAATTATTGTATAATTAAAATGGATAATAAAATAAGAAAGGAGTTAAAATATGAATGAACTACTTTGGATAAGTATATTATTAATAAGTTTAGTTGGTATTATTGTTTTTTACAAAGTATTTGGGAAAATGGGATTATATACATGGGTTATTATGGCTTTAATTGTTGCTAATATTCAAGCAGTAAAAACTATTAGTTTGTTTGGTATGCAAACTAATTTAGGAATCATTCTTTATAGTACATCTTTTTTAATTATTAATATCATCAATGAAAAATATGGAAAAAAAACAGCTAAAAATATAGTATTACTAACTTTATGTATTCAAATTATGTTTATCTTATTAATGCAATTAGGAATATTATTTAAGCCTAGTGTTATTGATATGACAAATGAAAATTTAAAATTAATATTTAATTTTAATATTAGAATATTTATTGGTAGTACTATTGCTTACTTCATAAGCCAATTATGTAATATTAATTTATATCAATTATTAAAACTAAAATATAATAAATTATGGATTAGCAATGGCATTAGTGCCACTATTTCCCAATTGTTAGATACTTTTATCTTTATGTCAATAGCATTCCTAAATGTTTATTCATTTGACCTTTTCATAAAAATGTTTATAGCTAGAATCATACTTAAAATAATTGTAGTAATATTTAGTACTCCGGCTATATATATTGCGAATAAAATAGAAAATGAATAATAAAATTTAAACGACATTCTTCTCAAAAAAACAAAAAATAAATAATATTTTTTGTTTTTTAATATCAAATATATTAACCAAACATATTCTATACAAAAGGAGAAAACAATCAATGAATAATTTAAATTATTATAATAATATTCTTAAAAAATGAATAATTCCATCATCGCATATATAATTATTATTGCAAAATATTTTTAATTGTGTTAGATAACAAATCTCTGTTTTCTTTATAAATAAATGGAATTAACGCTGATACAACAGCCCCTTTATCTATTTTTTTTCTAGCATATAATCCATTGATTAAAAATCCCGTTATTCCTTGTGATTGTTTATTATTATTTTTTCCGGTAATAGTTTCAAAATTACCCAATCTTATTATAACAAAAAATTTGATCCGTTTATATTAATTATAGTTACGCTTAATGTATTAAAAAAAATAGTTTTTATGCTATTTCCTTATTCTGGAAATAATTTTGTTTGTTTCTTCAACTGTTTCTTTAAAAGCTATAACTTTATTAAATTCAAAACGATTAGCATTTTTTTCCCATTTTTCTTGATTTTCTAATATAAAAGTTTTAGTAAATAAATTCCCTTGCAAATTATATTCACATAAAAATTTATCATTTTTAATTTTCG
>JAQUEG010000014.1 GCA_028685275.1 Bacilli bacterium | reverse complement strand
TTAGTAGAAATTGAAAAAATATAATATATGAAGAGTACTATCACTAAAGGAGGATAATTTTATGGCTAAAAAAGTTGTTAAAAAAGTAAAATTACAAATTCCGGCAGGTAAAGCAACACCTGCACCGCCAGTTGGCACTATTTTAGGACCTGTTGGGATAAATTTAAGCGATTTTTGTTCGCAATTCAATGAAGAATCAAGAGATAAGATGGGCGATATATCACCAGTAGAAATTTCTATTTATGAAGATCGTACTTTTTCTTTTGTAATTAAAACTCCGCCAGCAGCTTTTCTTTTAAAAAAAGCGGCAGGTATTACAAAAGCTTCAACTAAGGGTAAAAATGAAATATGTGGCACTATTTCACGTGCTAAACTAAGAGAAATTGCTGAATTAAAAATGATAGATTTAAATGCATATAATGTTGAAGCGGCAGAAAAAATTATTCAAGGTACTGCTCAAAATATGGGCATTAAAATTGAAGATTAATCGATAAAAAGGTGGGAGGTATAAAACCGTATTACCACAAAGGAGGAATAAAATGAAAAAAAGAGGTAAAAAATATTTAGAAAAGGCAAAATTGATTGAAGTTAACAAGTTATACTCAAAAGAAGAGGCAATTAAATTAGTAAAAAAAACTAATGTCTGTAATTTTGATGCTAGTGTTGAATTAGCTGTAAAATTAAATGTTGATTCAAAAAAAGCTGAACAGCAATTAAGAGGAGTAATAGTATTACCGCATGGAACTGGTCAAACAAAAAAAGTATTAGTTATTGCAAAAGGTGAACAAGCAGAAAAAGCAAAGGAAGCAGGTGCTGATTTTGTAGGGGATGATGATATCATTGCAAAAATCCAAAAAGAAAAGTGGTTTGATTTTGATATTATTGTAGCAACACCGGAGATGATGCCGGCCTTAAGCAAAATTGGTAAAATTTTAGGACCGAAAGGTTTAATGCCAAATCCTAAGATGGTACTGTAACTACGGATGTTAATAAAGCGGTAACAGAAATTAAAAAAGGAAGAATTGAATATCGAACTGATAGTTATGGTATAATTCATGTTAATATTGGGAAACATTCATTTACAGAAAAAAAACTTTTAGAGAATTTAGTTTATTTTATGGAAAATATAAATAAATTAAAGCCGATTAGTATTAAAGGTATATATATAAAAAGTATTGTTATTTCTAGTACAATGGGTCCGGGTATTAAAATTGATCAAAATACCTTTGACAAATAATTCAAAAGCGAGTATAATAATTAATATTATTTAATTAAAGCCGTAGACTGTAGGAGCGAAAGCTTAAAAACAATCCTACTGAGGTTAAAATAAAATGTAACCTTCATATGTCTATGCATGAAGGTTTTATTTTTAGCAAGGAGAATAATAATGGCAAGCAAAAAAGTTATAGAGCAAAAGAAAAAAGTCGTATCTGAAATTATTGATCGTATAAAAAATTCATCTACAGTTATATTTTTTAATTACCATGGATTATCAGTTACGGAAATTACTGAATTAAGAAACAAATTAAATCGAATTGGTTCTGATATTAAAGTATATAAAAATACTTTAACTAAACGTGCGCTTTCTGATTTAAAGATTGATTTGGGTAACGATTTAAATGGACCTAATGCTATTGCTTTTTCTAATGAAATTGTGGAACCAATTAAAATATTAACTGATTATGCTAAGGGACATGAAACTTTACAAATTAAAAAAGGAATTATTGATGGTGAAATATCAGAACGCGAAGTTTTAGAAAAATTAGCAACTATTCCATCACGCGAAGGTTTATTAACAATGTTAGCTGGTGGTATGATGGGAATTGTAAAAGATTTATCAATATGTTTACATTTATATAGTGAAAAAAAATCAGAGTAATTAAGAAAGGTGAGGAGATTATATAATGGCAAAAATCAAAAAAGACGAATTTATTAATTCATTAAAAGAAATGACACTGTTAGAAATTAAAGAATTAGTTGATGCAATGAAAGAGGAACTTGGTGTTGATCCAAGTGCGGTTGCAGTAGCGGCTGCACCAGTAGCAGCTGAATCTAATGACACTCCATCAACTGTAAATATTGTTTTAGCAAGTACTGGGCCTAATAAAGTTCAAGTAATTAAAGCGATAAGAGAAATTACAGGTTTAGGTTTAAAGGAAGCGAAAGACATAGTTGATGCTGGTGGTAATATTAAAGAAAATGTTAACATTGAAGAAGCTAACGAAATAAAAGCTAAATTAGAAGAAGCTGGCGCAAGTGTTGAAATTAAATAATTTAAAAGCCTATGCTATTTATGGTATGGGCTTTTACCAGTTTATATAGTACGTTTATTATATTTTTGAAAAAATAAATTAGGAGAGGAATATTTATTTTTGACATATATAATAATTTTTGTTTTTTAATAAAACTATTGACATCTATTGTTTTGTTTGCTAAAATTTAAAATTGGTATTATGTTTTCTTTTTAAAGAAATGTTCTTTGAATAATAATTGATTATGGGGTGAAAAGATGACTTATAAAGTCAAAAAGTTTGGCGATTATCGGGAAAGGATTGATTTTTCAAAAATCAACAATTCCCTAGGTTTAAAAGATTTATTAGAGGTGCAAAAAAAATCATATCAATGGTTTATAACAGAGGGGATAAAAGAAGTATTTAATGATTTTTTTCCGGTTGAAAGTTTTTCAGGGATGTTGTCATTGGATTTTGGTGATTATTTATTAGAAAAACCAAGACGAAGTGTTAAAGAATGTCGTGATCAAGAATCAACATATGCAGCACCACTTATTGTGCAAGCGAGATTGGAAAATAAAGAAACGGGCGAAGTAAAAGAACAAGAAATATTTTTAGGCGATATGCCATTAATGACTGATACGGGCTCATTCATTATAAATGGAGCAGAACGTGTAATTGTTTCACAATTAATTCGTTCACCAAGTGTTTATTATGATAAGCAAGTTGATAAAAATGGTCGTTTGCTTTATAGTGCACAAGTAATTCCATCTCGTGGTACATGGCTAGAATATGAAATTGATTCGCGAGATGTAATTTATGTTCGTATTGATCGAACTCGAAAAGTACCTATTACGACTTTATTAAGAGCGATTGGTTTATCAACAGATAAAGATATCATTGATTTATTTGGTGAAAATCAATATATTATTAATGCTATTGCTAAGGATACAACTAAAAATACTGATGAAGCTTTAATTGAAATATATGAAAAATTAAGGCCTGGTGAGCCGGCCACTTTAGAGAGTGCGAAAAACCGTTTAATTACGGGTTTTTTCGATGAATTCCGTTATGACTTAGCAAAAGTTGGTCGTTATAAATTTAATAAAAAATTAAATGTATGTGAACGTTTATTTGATAACATTATTGCGGAAAATATAAAAATAAATGGTAAAATTATTGTAAAAAAAGGAACACATATAACAAAAGAAGTATTAGGGAAAATTAAACCTTATTTTGCTAACGATTATGGCTTAAACAAGGTGTTAATTAATGAGGAATTAGATACTCATGATCAAGTTCAAATAATAAAAGTTTATTCCAAAGTTAATCCCGATGAAATTATTAATATTATAGGTAATTATCCAAAAGAAAGTATTAAGAGATTAACAATTTCTGATATTTATGCGTCAATTTCTTATTATTTAAATTTATTAGAGGGAATTGGTAATTTAGATGAAATTGATCACTTAGCAAATCGCCGTGTACGTCAAGTGGGTGAATTGTTACAAAATCAATTTCGAATTGGTGTTACTCGTACAGAAAGAGTAATAAGAGAAAGAATGACTACTATTGATGTGGAGGCAGCTACCCCTAAAGCTTTAATTAATATAAGACCAATTACGGCTATTATTAAAGAGTTTTTTGGCAGTAGTCAATTATCTCAATTTATGGATCAAGTTAATCCAATTTCGGAATTAAATAATAAAAGGCGGTTATCTGCTTTAGGTCCAGGCGGTTTATCACGTGATCGAGCTGGCATGGAAGTGCGTGACGTTAATACTTCTCATTATGGTCGTATTTGTCCGATCGAATCACCTGAAGGTCCAAATATTGGGCTTATTACTTCATTAGCATCTTATGCTAAAATTAATGAATATGGTTTTATTATGACACCTTATCGCCAGGTAAAAAATAATAAATTAATGAATGAAATTGATTATTTAACAGCGGATGAAGAAAATGATTATATTATTGCGCAAGCAACAACCAGAATAAATGAAAATAATGAAATTATAGAAGAGAATGTATCAGCACGTCATCGTGGTGATAATGTTTTTGTTTCAAAAGACAAAGTAAATTATATAGACGTTTCACCGCAGCAACTTATTTCAGTAACAACTTCTTTTATTCCATTTTTAGAACATGATGATGCAACTAGAGCTTTAATGGGCGCAAATATGCAACGACAAGCATTACCATTGATTAAAACTGAGGCGCCTATTGTAGGAACTGGTATTGAACATATTGCAGCCAGAGATAGTGGCGTTTTAATAACAGCTAAAGAGGATGGTACAGTTGAATACGTTGATGGGAAAAAAATAATCATTAAAACTAAAAATGGACGTGATATTTATGATTTAATGAATTTTGAGCGTTCTAATCATGCAACTTGTTATCACCAAGTACCATTAGTTAGAATTAATGATAAGATAAAAAAAGGAATGGTTATAGCAGACGGCCCAAGTACTGATAAAGGTGAAATTGCTTTAGGCCGAAATGTTACTGTTGCTTTTATGACATTTGATGGTTATAATTATGAAGATGCTATCATTATAAATGAAAGGTTAGTATTAGACGATGATTATACTTCAATCAAAATTGAAAGTTATGATATTGAGTGTCGTGATACGAAATTAGGGCCAGAAGAAATTACTAGGGATATTCCGAATGTTTCTGATGAAGCACGAAAAAATTTAGATGCGGATGGAATTGTAAGAATAGGAACTGAAGTAAAAGAAGGAGATATTTTAGTAGGTAAAGTAACTCCTAAAGGGATGGTAGAACTTACTAGTGAAGAAAAACTGTTGCATGCTATTTTTGGTGAAAAAACACGGGAAGTACGTGATACTTCATTACGTGTATCACATGGCGCTGATGGAATAGTTCATAATGTAAAGGTATTTACAAAGAAAGAGAATGAAGATATTCCAGCGGGTGTTAGTAAAATAGTACGAGTTTATATTGCTCAGAAAAGAAAAATTTCGGTTGGTGACAAGATGTCAGGACGCCATGGCAATAAAGGTGTTGTTTCTTTAATTTTACCACAGGAAGATATGCCATATTTACCAGATGGAACACCAGTTGATATTTTACTTAATCCATTAGGAGTACCATCAAGAATGAATATTGGACAAATATTAGAATTACACTTAGGAATGGCTGCTAAAAAATTAGGTTTTTATATTGCTAGTCCGCCTTTTGATGGTGCTAAAATTAGTGAAATCGAAGCAATGATGAAAAAAGCCGGAATTGATAACGATGGAAAAACCATATTATATGATGGTCGTACTGGTGAATGTTTTGAAAATAAAGTTAGTGTTGGTATTATGTATATGATTAAATTAGCACATATGGTTGATGATAAATTACATGCTCGCTCAACAGGACCTTATTCATTAGTTACGCAACAACCATTAGGTGGGAAAGCACAATTTGGTGGTCAAAGATTTGGTGAGATGGAAGTATGGGCGTTATATGCGTATGGTGCGGCTCATATTTTACAAGAAATTTTAACAGTAAAATCTGATGATGTTATTGGTCGGGTTAAAGTATATGAAGCTTTAGTAAAAGGTAATCCAATGAAACCGGGTGGCATTCCAGAATCATTTAGAGTATTAATTAAAGAATTTCAAGCTTTAGGTCTTGACATATCAATAATTGATGATGATGAACAAGAAGTTGAATTAAAACAATTAGAAGAAGAAGAGAATAAAAGTGCGGCACCCCTTTCAATTGAAGAAATTGAAAATACTGCTTATAAAAAAGATGCAGTAATTAACTTCGATTTAAATGAAACTAAAACAATTAATAATGATGAAATAGATAATGTAACAGAAAAAAATGGGGGTGAAGAATAATGATAGATGCTAATAAATTTTCTGGATTAAGAATCTCAATTGCTTCATCAGGAAAAATTCGTTCGTGGTCTAATGGGGAAGTAAAAAAACCAGAGACAATAAATTATCGTACTTTAAAACCAGAACGCGATGGGTTATTTTGTGAAAAAATATTTGGACCTACTAGAGATTATGAATGTAGTTGTGGTAAATACAAACGTATAAGATATAAAGGAATAGTATGTGATCGATGTGGTGTCGAAGTAACTAAATCTAAAGTTCGAAGAGAAAGAATGGGACATATTGAGTTAGCAACTCCTGTTTCACATATTTGGTTTTTTAAAGGGACCCCATCACGAATGGGTTTATTATTAGATATGTCGCCACGTGATTTAGAAGAAATTTTATATTTTGTTTCTTATGTAGTTATTAATCCAGGCGCTACTCCTTTAGAAAAAAAGCAAACTTTATCAGACAAAGAATATAATGTATACTTTGAAAAATATGGTAATACTTTCGAAGT
Source organism: Bacilli bacterium (assembly GCA_028685275.1). Taxonomy (GTDB): domain Bacteria; phylum Bacillota_I; class Bacilli_A; order RF39; family UBA660; genus SKGN01. Next base: position 3,260 of record JAQUEG010000014.1, on the reverse strand, counting down.
AGGAATGGGCGCTGAAGCAATTAGAACTTTGTTAGCGGAAATTGATTTAGAAAAAGAAATTGCTGAAATAAATAAAGATTTAGAAGAAGTTCAAGGACAAAAAAGAATTAGACTTATAAAAAGATTAGATGTTTTAGATGCCTTTATTAAATCTGGAAACAAACCTGAATGGATTATTTTAGATGTATTGCCAGTTATACCGCCAGATTTAAGACCGATGATTCAATTAGATGGCGGACGTTTTGCTACTAGTGATTTAAATGATTTATATCGTCGTATTATTAATCGTAATAATCGTTTGAAAAAATTAATTGAATTAGGGGCACCTAATATTATTGTTCGTAATGAAAAAAGGATGCTGCAAGAAGCAGTGGATGCTTTATTCGACAATGGACGTCGTGGTCGTAATGTAACTGGAGCAAATAATCGCCCTTTAAAATCACTTAGTAATATGTTAAAAGGAAAACAAGGTCGTTTCCGACAAAATTTATTAGGAAAAAGAGTTGATTATTCCGGCCGTTCTGTTATTGTAGTTGGCCCAGATTTAAAAATGTATCAATGTGGGTTACCTAAAGAAATGGCGCTTGAATTATTTAAACCTCATATTATTCATGAATTGGTAGAAAAAGGAATAATTCATAATATTAAATCAGCTAAGAGGATGATTGAAAACCAAGATGAAAGAGTATGGGATATTGTTGAAGAAGTAATAAAAGAACATCCAGTTTTATTAAATCGGGCACCGACTTTACATCGTTTAGGTATTCAAGCCTTTGAACCAAAATTAATTAATGGTCGTGCTATTCGATTACATCCATTAGTTACAACTGCATTTAATGCAGATTTTGATGGCGATCAAATGGCAGTTCATATTCCATTATCGGAAGAAGCAAAAGCTGAAGCTCAAGTTTTAATGTTAGGCGCTAATAATATTTTAAACCCAAAAGATGGAAAACCTATTGTTACACCTACACAAGATATGATATTAGGTAATTATTATTTAACAATTGAAAAAAGTGATGCTTTAGGTGAAGGACGGATATTTAAAAATAATAACGAAGCATTAATGGCTTATGAAAGAAATGAAGTTCACCTTCATACAAGAATTGCTATTCCAGTTAATTCATTCAAATACAAAGTATTTAGTGAAAATCAAAAAGGCAGGTATCTAATCACTACAATTGGGAAATTAATTTTTAATGAAATTTTACCAGATTCATTTCCATATATTAACGAATATTCAATCGAAAACATTGAAAATATTACGCCGGATAAATTTTTCCTAGAAAAAGGTGCTAATATACCTGTTGAAATTAATAAAATGCCTTTAGTAGAACCTTTTTCTAAAAATGCCTTAGAAGCAATTATTGCGCAAGTATTTAAACGTCATAAAACTACTGAAACATCAATTATGTTAGATAAATTAAAAGATTTAGGATTTAAATATTCAACTAAAGCAGGTATTACTTTTGCTATTAGTGATATTGTAGTTAGTGAAGATAAAGCAATAATATTAGAAGAAAATGGGAAATTAGTTGAAACTATTAATAAACAATTTCAAAGAGGTTTAATTACAGAACAAGAGCGATATGATAAAATTATTTCAATTTGGAATGATGCAAAAGAAAAAATTCAAAAAGAATTATCAAGTTATTCTAAAAAATATAAGGATAATCCGATATTTATTATGATTAATTCACAAGCGCGTGGAAAAATTGGTCAGTTTACACAGTTAGCAGGGATGCGTGGATTAATGGCAAAACCAAATGGTGAATACTTGGAATATCCAGTAGTTTCATCATTTAAAGAAGGGTTATCGGTATCAGAATTCTTTTTATCAACTCATGGAGCACGTAAAGGAAATGCTGACACAGCATTAAAAACAGCTGATGCTGGATATCTTACTCGTCGTTTAGTTGATGTAGTACAAGATATTATTGTACGTGAAGAAGATTGTGGTACTATCGAGGGAGTAGTTGTTCGTGAAATTGTTGATGAAAAAGCCGGCACTACAACCATTTTAGAAACATTAAAGGATCGTATTGTCGGACGTTTTACTAATAAAAAGGTAATTAATCCTGAAAGTAAAGAAGTAATTATTGATAAAAATCAAATAATAACTGAAATAATTGCTGATAAAATTATTAAAGCAGGTATAAAAGAAGTGGAAATAAGAAATGTTTTAACTTGTAAAACGCGTAATGGTGTTTGTCAAAAATGCTATGGTCGTAATTTAGCAACTGGTAATGTAGTTGAAATTGGTGAAGCAATTGGTATTATGTCAGCACAATCAATTGGTGAACCAGGGACACAATTAACGATGAGAACATTCCATACTGGTGGTGTTGTTAGTGGCGATGATATTACACAAGGGTTACCACGTGTGCAAGAATTATTTGAAGCGCGTAATCCAAAAGGAAAATCAACAATAGCTGAAATTGAAGGAAAAGTTACTAGTATTGAAAATAGTAATGGTAAATATAAAATTATTATTACTAATGAAACTACTAGTAAAGAGCATGTTACCAATTATGGAGTAAGGGTTAGAGTTAAAATTGGTGATATTGTTAATGCTGGTGATAAATTAACAGAAGGTAATATTAATCCTAAAGAATTATTGGCAGTAACTGATCGTATAACGGTTCAAGAATATATATTAAAAGAAATACAAAAAATTTATTGTTCACAAGGTGTAGGTATTTCTGATAAGCATATTGAAATTATGGCACGCCGTATGATATCTAAAGTGAAGGTCGTAGATAGTGGTGATACTGATTTATTAATAGGTAAATTAATATCAATTCATGATTTTGCTGATGCTAACAAGAAAATTATTCTTGAGGGAAAAAAACCTGCTATAGGGCGACCAGTTGTCTTAGGAATTACAAAAGCTTCATTAGAAACGGATTCATTTTTATCAGCGGCTTCATTTCAGGAAACGACAAGGGTATTAACTGACGCTGCAGTTTGTGGTAAAATTGATCACTTAGAAGGCTTGAAGGAAAATGTTATTATTGGCAAATTAATTCCAGCCGGTACTGGTGCTAAAAAATATGCAAATATCGAGTTTGAATTAGAAGAAAAGTTTAGTGATGATGAACCAATTGATATTCTTGAAGAAAAATTAGTTGATTAATGATAGATAACAAAAAAAGAGCAAAGAATAAAAATCTTGCTCTTTTTTTATTAAAAATCACAAAAAAATGTCAATATTGACATTTTTTTCGGGGGGGGTAGACTTACAAAAAATACCATGTTAT
>JAQUEG010000013.1 GCA_028685275.1 Bacilli bacterium | reverse complement strand
ACAGGATCACTTTTATCGATGTCTTTTTTAGGAAATCACTGGTCAGTTGGCGCTAGTGGGGCTATATTTGGACTATTTGGGTCACTAGTTTATTTTGGTTATCATTATCGTGTTTATTTAGGTAATGCAATTCAAAGTAGAATTATTCCAGTTATATTACTAAACTTAGGAATTGGGTTTTTTCTTGCTGGTATTGATCAATTTGCCCATATTGGTGGCTTAATTGGTGGGATATTAATTTCAATGGCTGTTGGCGTAAAATATAAAACTGATAAAATAGAACAAATAAATGGTGTAATTATGTCTTCATTATTTTTAATCTTTTTAATTTATTTAAGTTTCTTCTATGTCGTATAAAAAAATGATACTTAATAGTTTATTAAGTATCATTTTTATTTAATATTTTAGTTGTATTTTTAAAATTTAATTTAGCAATCTCTTTTAATTTTTCTTCACCATATTTTTCAACAATAATTTTTCCGGCTTCATCTACTTTAGAACCAGCACCTTTTGGAATAATTATATTTAGTTTATCACTTATTTTTTTGGTTTCTTTTAAAAATAAATATCTACTAATAATGGCGGCACACGCTACACTAAAATATTTACTTTCAGCCTTAGTAACAAAATTAATATTTTTAATAAAATTAGGGGTATCTTTCAAGTATTCATAATATTTATTTTTATTAACAAATTGATCAACGATAATTTGTTCATATTGATAATTATTATCCTTTAATAAATTAGTAATTGCTTTATTATGAAGAATTGCCTTTATTTTATTCATATTTACTTTTTTACTATAATTTAAATTATAATCTTTATTATTTAACATAATAATAGCATGTGGTATTTTTTTAATTAGTTGTGGTGCAATTTCAATAATTTTTTCATCAAGTATATTCTTAGAATCTTTTATTTTTAAATCTTCTAAGAAAGGAATATCTTTTTTAGTAACAAAAGCAGCGGTTACAATAATTGGTCCAAAGTAATCACCAGTACCAACTTCATCAGAACCAATTGAATTAATATGATAATAATGACTAGTTTCTTTAGTAATATTATCTTTTTCTTTTATTTTGTCTTTCTTTTTGTCTTTAGTTAAATCAATTACTGGTTTACCATGGTTAAGATGGGTTTCTCTTTCTTTCCACATGGCCGCATCGATATCAGCGCCTATTCCTTGAAACATTACTTTTCCTGATTCATATAATGTTATAACAGTGTCTGCTTCATCAGCTTGGAAAACTGCATAAGGCGGTGTTTTCGGACGCTTTTTATCGGCGTAGTACTTTATTATTTCTTCTTTAGTATTATCGCTAAGTTTGTAAACAATAGTTTTAGATTTCGCTTTCATTACCTCACATCCCTTATATAAATATTTTAACACAAAAATATTGGTTTTTAGCATAAATTATAGTATAATATAAATATTCTAAGAGTAAAAGGAGTGTTATTATGCAGTTAGTAGATGTAATTATTTTATTATTATTAGGTTTGGGTGGTGTAATTGGTTTTAAAAGAGGATTCTTTAAACAAACAGTAATGTCAATTGGTATTATATTAGTTATTGTTTTAGCATTTGTTTTTAAGAATCCAGTATCTGCTTTTTTATATGCAAAATTACCATTTTTCAACTTTGGGGGATTTTTTGCTGGCGTATCAGCATTAAATATTTTAGTATATGAAATTATTGCTTTTTTAATAGTAGCATCAATATTTTTTATTATTTTCCGAATTTTAGTGGGATTTACTAGTTTATTTGAAAAAATTTTGAATTTTACTATTTTTTTAGGAATTCCATCTAAATTATTAGGAATAGTTATGGGTTTTATTGAAGCATATGTTTGGATATTTGTTTTTCTTTATATTTTAACATTACCTGTTTTTAATATTAAACTAATTGAAGATTCTAAATATAAAGATTCAATTTTAAACAAAACCCCAATTATATCTAAATATACTAATAAAATGGTTCAAACCTTTAAAGAAATATACGAATTAAAAGATGTTTTTGCTGATGAGACCGATAGTAATAAAGTTAATTTAGAAGTAATTGATGTAATGCTAAAAAATAAAATTGTCGCCGTTAAAAGTGTTGAAAAATTATATGCTGATGGTAAATTAAAAGTAACAGGACTTGATACGGTATTAGATAAATATAGATAAGGAGATCGATATGCCAATTATTAATTTAGATAAAGGAAAATATGAAAATGTTATCAAAAAGGGAATTGTATTAGTTGATTATTATGCTGATTGGTGTGGACCTTGTAAAATGCTAGGCCCAGTATTAGAGCAATTAGCAAAAGAACGAAGTGATATTCAAATTGTAAAAGTAAATATTGAAAAACATGAGAATATAGTACGTAAATTATCAATTATGTCGGTACCAACTTTGATTTTATATAAGAATGGTGAATTACAATCAATAAAGCAGGGATTTTGTACGATTGAAATGCTTCATGAATGGATTGATGAATTTATTGCTTTGCAATAAATAATAAAAATTGAATACAATAACAGTGTAACAAAAAAAGGTTGACACTGTTATTGTTTTATGTTAAATTAATAAAAAAAGGAGGAAATAAAATGGCAGTTAAATTAAGATTGAAAAGAATGGGTGCGAAAAAGAAACCATACTATCGAATTGTTGCAGCTGATTCAAGAAGTTCTCGTGGTGGTAAGTTCATTGAATTATTAGGTACTTATAATCCTTTGACTAATCCGGCTGAAGTAAAAATTAATGAAGAAAAAGTGTTAAAATGGCTTGCTAATGGAGCAAAACCATCAGATACAGTAAGGGATTTATTAAGTAAAGAAGGAATTATGACTAAATTTCATAACCAAAAAGGTGATAAGTAATGAATGATTTAGTATTATTAACTGAAACTTTAGTAAAAAGTTTAGTAAAAGATCCAGATACTGTTTCGGTAAAAGAATTTGAAACTGATGAAGATTGTATTCTTATTCAAGTAATGGTTGATAAGGATAGTATGGGTGCGGTAATTGGTAAAGATGGTAATATTGCTAATGCTGTTAGAACTATTGTACAAGCTGCTTCGTATTTAAAAGATAATAAAAAAATAAGAATCAATATCGATTCATTTTAATCATAGGTTAATTATAAATAGAAAAGGAAGAAAATTATGAGTTTAATCATTCCAAACCATGTTGGCATTATTATGGATGGTAATGGTAGATGGGCAACTAAAAGAAATTTAAATCGCAGTCAAGGTCATTTGGCTGGCAGTGAAACTTTAATTGATATAGCAGAATACTGCTTTAATAAAGGGGTAAAAGTATTAAGTGTTTTTGCTTTTTCAACTGAAAATTTTAAACGTAGTAAAGATGAAGTTGATTTTTTAATGGATCTTTCGATTAAATTATTAAAGGGGAAATTAAAAAAAATAATTAATAATAATATTAAAGTTATTTTTTCGGGGCGAAAAGATCGGTTACCTGAACAATTGTTAAAGACTATGACTAAAGTTGAAAAAGAAACCGTTAATAATGATAAAGCAATATTAAATATTTGTTTTAATTATGGTGGTCGTAGTGAAATTGTGGATGTTATAAAAAATATTGTAAATAAACAAGTAGATATTAATTCAATTACAGAAGATAGTATAAAAAAGTATCTTTATAATGATTTACCAGATCTTGATCTTGTAATTAGAACTAGTGGTGAATATCGTATTAGTAATTTTATGTTATATCAAATGGCTTATGCGGAATTATATTTCATTGATACCTATTGGCCTGATTTTAAAAAGGAAGATTTTGATCAAGTAATTATTGAATATAACCAAAGAGATCGACGTTTTGGTAATGTTAAATAATAAGTGTAGTAGGTGATAAGTAAGATGCAAAAAAAGATAATATATTTTATTCTTACTGATACAGGAACTGTTTTAAATCGTTTAATTAAGTTATATACGCATGAACCTTTTAATCATGTATCTATTTGTTTAGATAAAAATTTAAAGGAAGTATATAGTTTTGGCCGTAAAAAACATAACAATCCTTTTATTGCTGGTTTTGTTCATGAAAATATCAATAACAAATTATTAAAAAGAGCCAAATGTATTATTTATGCTTTAGAAATAGATAATAAAACATATAAAAAAATTAAACTTAATATTAAAAAATTTGATGATCAAAAGGAACAATATAAATATAATGCATTAGGTTTATTTAGTTATATTTTTAATAAAGAAATTGAACGAACTAATAAATATTTTTGTTCTCAATTTGTTGCTACAATTTTAAAAGAAAGTGGTTTAAATGTAATTACTAAATCACCTTCTTTAACAAGACCTGGTGATTTTATCCAAATAAAAGGAGTAAAACTAATATATCAAGGTAAGTTAGGTGATTATCAACCGTTTAATGAGTAAAACAGTATTTAAATGCTGTTTTTTTATTTTGTTAGGATTGTATTAATTGTTATTTTATATTATAATATTTATATATAAAGGTATTATGGTTAGGAGGTAAATAATGAAAAATAGACTTATTAGTGCGTTTATTGGCTTAGGTATTTTTATTCCTGTTACTTTAATTGGGGGAACCCTTTTTAATGTATTTATTTTAGCAATTGCTCTTATTGGGTTGCATGAATTATTAGAAATGCGTCCGAAAAGAAAACAATTACCATCATTTATGAAATTAATAACATATTTAGTGTATGCATATTTAGTAATTAACATTTCAGAAAGTAATGATTTTGTTTATTTATTAGATTATCGCAGTATTTCGTTAATTATTTTTATCTTTTTATTACCAATTATTATATATCATGATAATAAAGTATATAATATTAATGATGGTTTGTTTTTAATTGGGGTTACTTTTTTTCTTGGGATTTCCTTTAATTTATTTATTACCCTACGTGCTTATAGCATGATGCATGTATTTTATTTATTTTTAATTACGGCAATGACTGATACATATGCTTATGTAAGTGGTTGCTTAATTGGTAAACATAAATTATTGGAAGTAATCTCACCAAAGAAAACATGGGAAGGTTTAATTATTGGTACTATTTTTGGTGTTTTAATTGCTAGTGTTTTCTATTACATAGCTATCGATGATACAATTTCGGTTTTAATCTTAATTTTATGTACCACATTATTATCTTTAATTGGTCAGTTAGGTGATTTAGTTTTTAGTTCAATTAAAAGATTGTATCGTAAAAAAGATTTTTCGAAAATAATGCCTGGTCATGGTGGCGTATTAGATCGTTTAGATAGTATTATTTTTGTGGCTTTAGGTTATGTTTTATTAATGTTTGTTCTTTAGAAAGGTGATTGACATGATGATTATTTATTTTCTCCTTATATTAGGCGTTACTATTTTTGTACATGAGTTAGGACATTTTATTTTTGCTAAAAAAGTTGGTATTCATGTATATGAATTTGCACTTGGTATGGGACCGCGTTTATTTAGTTTTCGTCGTTCGAATGATGAAACTATATATGCAATTAGATTAATTCCGTTAGGAGGTTTTGTCCAATTAGCAGGCGAGGAAGTTAAAGACGATGAAAGAATTCCGGCTAATAAAAAGTTGCAAAATAAAACTATTGGGCAACGTTTTATAACAATGGCTAGTGGTGTTTTATTTAACTTTTTGTTGGCAATTGTTCTTTTATTTGCGATTGGACTTATTTATGGGGCACCAGAAACAAGACCGATTGTGGGGGAAGTACCAGAAAATTTTCCTACTTATGATGCCGGTTTAAAAGAAGGCGATATGATTATTAGGTTAGATGGTAAAAGAGTATATACATGGGATGATGTTTTATTATATATTGAATTACTTGAACCAGGAAGTCCATTAAAATTTGAAATAAAAAAAGAAAGTGGTGCCATTGATCAATTTACTATTACGCCAATTTTAGTTGACGAAGACGGGGAAAGTAGTTATAAATATGGCATTAGTTTAACTAACACTAAAAATTATGGCTTCGTAGCAGCTATAAAATTTACTGCAATTAAATTTATTACTGTTATTAATTCGATGGTTCAAGTTTTATTTAATTTATTTACTGGTAATTTAGGTTTTAATAATCTAGCAGGACCAATTGGAATTTATAGCATTGTTAATCAAGAAGTAAGTAATGGGTTAATGAATGTCTTATATCTAATTAGTTTTTTAAGTATTAATGTTGGTTTTATTAACTTATTACCAATACCTGCTTTTGATGGGGGACGTCTTTTATTTTTATTAATTGAGAAAATAAAAGGATCACCAATAAATCCAAAAACTGAAAACATTATTCATAGTATTGGTTTTGCTTTACTTTTAATCTTAATGTTATTTATTACAATTCAAGATATTAGAAAATTGTTTTTTTAGGGAGGGTTTTAATGACTAAGCAAAAGAAGATTTTAAGTTATTGTCCATATTTTACTGAAATAGTTAATTGTGATTTTTTAGAAGATGATATTTTAACTAAAAAATTAATTCAATATTATCAAGACTTTATTTTTAATATTGATGAAGAAAGAGAAGAAGAAATTGAATTAATTAAAAATTTAGACAAAGCGATGTATAAATATATTGATGATTATCGTTTTGCTAAAAAGTTAAGGGAAACGCTTGATATTGATACAGTTATTGCTAAAAATTTTTCTTATTTAGAACAATTAATGAAATACATTATTGATTTTTTTCTTCATTATGAAGAAGAAGAGGTATGTAACATTGTTCATACAAAATGGATATAAGAATGGAGCATAGACATGAAAGATTTAAAAGTTATTTTTATGGGGACCCCTTCTTTTTGTTTGCCTTTATTAAATGCTTTAATTAATAATTATAATGTAATAGGAATTGTTACTAAACCTGATCATTTAGTAGGTACTAGTGTTAAATATCCACCAGTAAAAAAAGTAGCAATTCAAAATAATATTCGCTTATTTCAACCAGAAAAAATAAATAAAAAAGTTAATGAAATTGTTAGTTTAAAACCAGATATTATTATTACTTGTGCTTATGGACAAATGATACCAAAAAAATTAATTGAAGCACCACGTTTTGGTTGTATTAATGTTCATGCTTCTTTATTACCAAAATTAAGAGGTGGTGCACCGATTCATTGGGCGATCATAAAAGGTTATCAAAAAACGGGAATCACTATTATGTATATGGTTGAAACTTTAGATGCCGGTGATATTATTAGTCAACAAGAAACCATTATTAGTGATGAAGATAATGTGGGTACTTTACATGATCGATTAAGTATTATGGCTAAGGATTTATTATTAGATACTTTACCAGATATTATGGCGGGTAATGTTAAACCAATTAAACAAAAGCGGGAAGAAGTAACATATGCTCGTAATATCAAAAGAGAAGATGAAAAAATTGAATTTGATCACTCTAAAAGAGAAGTATTTAATTATATTAGAGGATTAAATCCATGGCCTGGTAGTTATACCGTTTTAGAAGATAAAATAATAAAATTATGGAGTTCGCGAATTGGTGAAAATGGTTATTCTAATCATATAAATGGGGAAATAATTAAATTATATGAAGATGGTATTGGGGTAAAGGTTAGTGATGGTGAAATAATTATTACTGAATTACAAATAGAAGGTAAAAAAAGAATGAGTGCGAAAGATTATTTAAATGGATTACAAGATAAGGAATTATTAATCGGGAAGATATTTAGGTAAAAAAACAACAAGGTAGTTATAATTATCTTGTTGTTTTTGGTATAATATAAATAGGTGTAATAATGAACAATATTTATAATTTAACGAAAAATGATTTAGAGCAATATTTTATTGATAATGGTTATCCTAAATTTAGAGCTACTCAAATATATGAGTGGATTTATAAAAAGAGGATTACTAATTTTGATGCAATTAATAATATTAAAACAGAAATAATTGAAAAATTAAAACAAGATTTTTATTTTGATATTATTGAAATTGTAAAACAAGAAAAAGGAACATATGTAATTAAGTATTTATTTAATTTAAAAGATAAAAACCAAATTGAAGCAGTATTAATGCTTCATGATTATGGCAATAGTTTATGTATTTCAACGCAAGTTGGTTGTAATATGGGTTGTCTTTTTTGTGCTAGTGGTAAGTTAAAAAAAATTCGTAATTTAGAAGTTAATGAAATGGTAAGTCAAATATTAGTAATTGAAAAAGAAAATAAATTAAGAGTATCACACGTAGTATTAATGGGGATTGGGGAACCATTTGATAATTATGATAATGTTCTCAAATTCATTAAAATCATTAATGATAATAAAGGAATAGATATTGGGGCAAGACATATTACAATTTCCACTTGTGGTTTAATTCCACAAATTGAACAATTTAGGCAAGAGAAATTACAAGTTAATTTAGCGATTAGTCTTCATGCTTCTAGTGATGAATTAAGAACTAAATTAATGCCAATTAATAAAGTATATAAAATAAAAGATTTAATTACTGTAATACATAAATACGTTAAACAAACGAAACGACGTGTAACATTTGAATATATTATGTTAGATGAAATTAATGATCACAAAGAAGATGCTATTTCCTTAGCGCATTTATTAAAAGATATAAATTGTTATGTAAATTTAATTCCTTATAATGAAACTAATAACCCTAAATATAAAAAAAGTAAGAGGGTGAAAATTAAACAATTTTATGATATACTTAAAAAGTATAATATTAATGTAACAATAAGAAAGGAATTTGGGGGCAATATTGCAGCAGCTTGTGGTCAATTAAGAGCTACGAGCTTGAGGAGGTAAATTATGCAAACATATTATCTGACTGACGCAGGTAAGATAAGAGACCATAATGAAGATAGTGTAATTATTGTTAAGAATAAAAATGATGAATACTTATTGGCAGTAGCTGATGGTATGGGTGGCCATAAAGCTGGTGAAGTAGCGTCATCATTAGCAATTGAATATTTAAGTAAACAATGGGATTTACTTGATACAATTGGGGAAAAAAATAATGCTGTTAATTGGTTAAGAACTAGTGTCCAAACAATTAATGATGAGATTATTAAGCATGCAAATAAGAATGAAGATAGTAAAGGAATGGGTTCTACTTTGGTAGTTGCGATACTAACTAATGAATATTTATTATTTGGTAATATTGGTGATAGTTCTGGTTATGTAATGAAGGAAGATAAATTATATAAGGTAACCAAAGATCATACTTTAGTTAATTTATTAGTATCAACTGGTGAATTAACCGAGGAAGAAGCAAAATTACATCCCCGTAAAAATGTTTTAATGCGGGCTTTAGGGGTTAATAATCCTACTGAATTAGATATATTTGATGTTGATATGAGTGCACAAGGAATATTATTATGTAGTGATGGTTTAACTAATATGTTATCAGATGATCAAATTGAAAAAGTATTAAATAATGAAAAATGGACAATTGAAGAAAAAATAAAACGACTAGTTAAAAAAAGTAATATCCGTGGGGGAACTGATAATATATCAATTGCTTATTTAATACGAGAGTGTGGTGAATAATATGATTGTAAAAGGTCAAAAACTAAGTGATCGTTATGAAATTTTAAAAATGTTAGGTGAAGGTGGTATGGCTAATGTTTATTTAGCGTATGACACCATTCTTGAACGTAAAGTAGCAATTAAAGTATTACGGGGTGATCTTTCAACTGACGAAAAATTTGTTCGTCGTTTTCAACGTGAAGCTTTAGCAGCTAGTTCTTTAAGCCATCCTAATATTGTTGAAATGTATGATGTTGGTGAAGACGATGGTAGTTTTTATATTGTAATGGAATATGTTGAAGGGAAAAACTTAAAACAATTAATTAAAAAACGTGGTAATTTAACTATTTCTGAAGTAATTGATATTATGACCCAATTAACTGATGGTTTAGCGCATGCGCATGATGCTTATATTATTCATCGTGATATAAAACCTCAAAATATATTAATACTAGATAATGGATTAGTAAAAATAACTGATTTTGGGATTGCTATGGCTTTAAATAGTTCCCAATTAACCCAAACAAATTCGGTTATGGGTTCGGTGCATTATTTACCACCGGAACAAGCAGCAGGTAAAGGTAGTACGATTAAAAGTGATATATATTCATTAGGCATCTTAATGTATGAATTATTAACTGGAGTGTTACCATTTAAAGGTGAGAATGCAGTAGAAATTGCTCTTAAACATATGAAAAATCCGATTCCTAGTTTGTCTAGAGAAATTGATAATGTCCCTAATAGTATTCAAAATATTATTTTAAAAGCAACGGCTAAAAATCCGAAAAATCGTTATAATGATGCCCGAGAAATGTATGAAGATTTAAAAACAGCACTTGATGAAA
>JAQUEG010000166.1 GCA_028685275.1 Bacilli bacterium | reverse complement strand
TTGTAAAAGATGTTGCAATATCTCTTTTTAAAAATTTATTCATTTTTTCCCCTTTTAAAAAGGTAATTATACAAAAGTAATTTTAATGAATTTTTAATATAATCATATATAAAGACAAGAGGGAGATATAAATGAAAATAGGATTTATTGGACTTGGAAATTTAGGTCAAGCAATTTGTAAAAGATTAAGTGATGTTGGCGAGACATTAATTGTTTACAATAGAAATAAAGAAAAAATAGAAAATTTACCTTATGAAAAAGTTGATACACCAAGAGAACTACTTTTAAAGAGTGATGTGATTTTTATGTGTTTATTTGATAGTGATGCAGTAAGTCATATTTTGTCAAGAGAAAATGGGCTTTTATGTGATGAAATAAAAGGAAAAACAATTATAGATTTGACAACAAATGATTATAAAGATGTTTTAGAATTTCATGACGCAATTAATAGTATGGGTGGAAATTATTTAGAAAATCCAGTTTTTGGTTCCGTTGCACCTGCACTTAAAGGTGAATTAACTGTTGTTAGTTCTGGAAAAGAAGAAATATTTAAAAATGTTAAACCAGTTTTAGAAAAGATTGCAAAAGAGATTTTTTATCTTCCGGTACCTTCAAGTGCTACAAAAATGAAACTTATAAATAACCTTTGTTTAGGTTCATTTATGGCCACAATTGCTGAATGTACAGCAATGGCTGAAAGTTGTGATATAAATAAATCTAAAGCTTTAGAAATACTTGGAGTTGGTGGTGGTCAATCACTTGTACTTAAAGCTAAAACACAAAAATTGATAGATGAAGATTTTTCTGCACATTTTTCAAATAATGCAATAAATAAAGATTTACATCTATTACAAAATTTAGCTTATTAATTAAAAAAGCCACTTTTTAGTGCAGCAATTCCAAAAGAGTTATTCTCTAAAATGAAAATGTTAGGAAAAGGTGACGAAGATTTTTCTTCAATTTATCAATTATTTAAAAACTAAAAGGATAAAAAATGCCTCATTTACAGTTTGAATTAAATAAAAAAGTATCAAATGAAACTAAAGAAGAGTTTGTAAAAGAGATAAGAAATAGTTTTGCTCAAATCATGGATACAAAAACAGATCATATTGCTATTAGTTTAAGAGAGTATGATAAATATAGTTTAACTATTGGAAGAGCAAATGTTACTGATGATATTTGTTTGATGAATCTTGATATAAGAGAAGGCAGAACAATTGAAAAAAGAAGAGAATTAGCTTTAAAATTTATGGATGTAATTAAAGATAACTTTGGAATAAATCCAAAAAATCAGTATATAACATTTACTGAACATAAAGGTGAAGATTTTCATTTAATTGAAAAATATTTAGCCACATGGCAAAGTGGAGAAGATCCACTTAATTAAAAGATAAATTTAAGGAAATAGATTTGTTAAAAGGTATTATAGTTTTATTAGTATTTCAATTTTTAGGAGAGTGTATAGCTAAATTCTTTGAGTTATTAGTTCCTGGACCTGTAATTGGAATGGTTTTATTGTTATTTTTTTTATTGATTAGAAAAGGAAGTTTTATAAGTCTTGATAATGCAGTTGCACTTCATTTAAGATATCTTCCATTACTTTTTATTCCTGCTGCAATGGGAATAATTACTCAAATAGATATTATTACAAAAGAGTTTTGGGCTATATTTATAGCTCTATTTTTTGGAACTTTAATAGCTTTAGTTTTTGCAGCTAAATTTATGGATTTTCTAACTTCAAAGGTAAATAAAGATGAATTATGAAGCATTGACAAACTATATTAGTTCAACACCACTTACTTGGTTGATTATCACTTTGGCAGCATTTAAATTAGGAATAATAATTTATGAAAAGTTTAATAAACATACTTTATTACAACCAATTATTATAGCTTATGTGATTATTTTATCTTTGATTGTTTATACAAATACATCATTTGAAAAGTATTTTAAAAGTGTTGAAATAATTCATTTTTTCCTTGGACCTGCAACAGTTGCACTTGCTCTTCCACTTTATAAAAATTTGAAATATATAAAATCACTTTTTTTACCAATAGTTTTAACTCTATTTATAGCTGGTGTTTTTTCAATAGTGATTGCAATTAGTCTGCTTTATATTTTTGGAGCACATCTTCCAACTATTTTATCAATGACTACAAAATCAATTACTGCACCAATAGCAATTATAACTTCTCAACAAATTGGAGCTATTCCTTCACTTGCTGTTGGTTTTGTTTTAATTACAGGAATTGTTGGAGCTTTATTTGGAACAATAGTGTTTAAAATTTTCAAAGTAAAATATGAAACTTCAAAAGGTTTTGCTCTTGGACTTGTATCACATGGAATTGGAACTGCAAGGGCAATAGAAATAAGTGAAAAAGCGGCAGCTTTTGCAGCACTTGCAATGGGTTTAAGTGGAATATTTACTGCTATTTTTCTTCCAATGGTAATTACTTTTTTTAAGTAATTACTATTTTTATAATTAATATATCAAGATATG
>JAQUEG010000165.1 GCA_028685275.1 Bacilli bacterium | reverse complement strand
TTGCTTTTCCTACTAAAGTGTCAAAAAAACCCATTGCCGTAAATAAACTAGCAATGAAAATTAATATAATAATCATATAGGTACTAGCTTCATTTTTCGGAATTTCGCCATAAGTAATTAATAAATCAATTACAAATTGGCCAATAATACCAAGAAAACCACCAATTATAAATGCTTTTAAAATATTGTAAATTTTATTTTCTTTCGGTGTATATATATTTACTAAATCTTTATACCTTTTTTTATCCATATCATCACCTCACCAATAGTATGGACTAAAACTAAAAAATACATACAAAAAAATTGTATTGTAAAAGTACAATACAATTTTTAATTCTTTTATATAAACGAATTTTAGTTTTGAATTTATGGCTCGACAGAGTTAAGTCCCAGCCAAGCAACGCACTGAATACCCACCCGCTTGAGTACCTGAAATGCGACCAATAGTGGAGTAATCATAGTACAGGTAACGCCTCCAAGCATCCATGATGCCGTCAGGCGAAGAAGACCACCAAAGACCATGTGAACCAACATTGACGAGCACACCCAAATTACTACGGGTACCGGCGGGCAAGACATTGAAACCGCTTGAATTATCGCCAGTGCCATCATTATTCCAATTGGCAGTTGATTTTAATTTGTATCCTTCATCTGTTCCTCTATAACCCTCTGTTTCTTCATCATATGGAAAATCAGTTGCACAAGTACCTGAGGTACATATTGCTCTTTCTAATGTTGTCAATTCATCATGAGTAGGCAAATGCCAACCAAGGGGACACGCATTCATTGCTGCTTCCCACTGATATAATACTTCCTCACCCCAATCTGTATTATAGTATCACAAGCATTATATGTTGAAGAAGTCCAACTATTTGATTCACACCCATTACCTGTATATCTCAAATTTTCTGCCATCCAACATTGTTCTCCGATTTGAACTGTTGCATATTCTTCTTGTTTTTCATCTCTTGTATCTACGAATGTATAGCCATTACCACACAATTTTCCATTTGGCATTATTATTCCGGGTATAAATTCCGGACAATTAATTTCGTCTCCTACTACAATTTCATTATAAATACCACATGCTATTAAGTCTTTCCATTTATTTTGACCTTCTATATAAACATAGTAATCATCTTTATTAGTTCTAGTAATTGTAATTGCTTGATAATTGGGATTGGATATCTTTAGTTTATCTTTTAAATTAGTTATATCAATTGTGCTAACGTCAAAAGTATCATCAATTAATATTTTTTCATGAACAGCATTAATTACTTTATGTGCTGATAAAAAAATGTATCTTTTTTAGCGTCCATTATAACATCTTCAACTATTGGAATTATTATTGCCATAATAATGCCTAATATTATGATTACTGCCAATACCTCAATTAAGGTAAATCCTTGTTCTTTCGTTTTATACCTCGCTTCTTTATTATTACTAATAATTAATATGTTTTTCTAATATTTACAACTAAAATTATTATTTCCTATATTTATTTACATTTATAATTTTATTTAACTTTAATCTATTCAATATTCTTTCAATAAAATGATAACCAAATACTTGAAATAATAATTTATTTTTAATCATCATTATTAGATAAATTAAAGATCCAATAATACTATAAAAACCAATTAATAATAATGCTATAATACGGTTAGAGGTACTAACAGGAATAATAAATTGCAGTAAAATAATAACAATTGACATAATAATAACCGCTAAAATCATATTAATAATTCGCTTAAATGTTTCTTCATATTTAACTTGGTATTCCACTTTTAAGAATCTTAATATTAAAAATATAGAAGAAAAATAACCAAAAATTGTAGCAGTAATCGCTCCATAAGAAGCATGAAGTCCTAAAGCATGAAAAGAATACATTAAAGGAACAGTAAAAACTGTTTTAATTATAAAACCAGTAAAAGTATAAACAAATAATTTTTTATATTTATTTAATGAATTTAAAATAACATTTAAAATAACTGATAAACTACCAATTAAAGCAACCATAATCGAATAACGAAATACAATTGTACCAACATCACTATGACCATAGAAAACTGTCCATATTGGTTCTGCTAATAAACTTAAACCAATAGTCATTGGCATTGCTATAAAAAATAATAATTGAATGGAACGATTTACTTTTTGTCTAAAATCAGGTAAATCTTTTTTTACAAAACTACGGGTAATATTAGGAATCATACTAGTTGTAAGACCAGTCGCAATTGCCATTACAATCATATTTAATTTAGAACCCCATGTTAATATAATACTAATCGTAGTTTCTGCTTCTAATACAGCATATTTTAAATCATTAACCATTACTTTTACAATTGTTGCTAAATCAACAAAATGATAAAAAGATAAAATTAAACTAGTAAATACAAAAGGAATTGAATAATATAATAATTTAATAAATATATCTTTATTACTAACCTTAACTGTTTGTCTAGTTATACCTTCATCATCCATATGATGTCTATTTTTATATATTTTATATTTTAAA
>JAQUEG010000164.1 GCA_028685275.1 Bacilli bacterium | reverse complement strand
ATGTTTTAAAATATATTTTACCCAAGGTAAAGTTGCCATTCTTTCCTCAGAAAAAACCCGGACATCAAAATATGATCTAGTAACAAGATGATCAAAACTTTCCTCCCAAGGATATAATTTATTTATATATTTTAATAATTCAATTTTTTTATTATGAAATATTAAATCAGATGCATTTAATATTTCTGTTTTAAAATAATAATGAGCGTCTTTTAATAAATTAGGAATCCCTTTACTACAATCAAATGGATCGGGCAATTTAGGACATAATTTATAAATCTTTTTGTCCTTATTCATACTGCTTATCCCCCTTAACCAATATATGGTTATTATAACATAACTTTACATTTTTAAAAAATTATTTAAATATTTTTTGAAAATTTATGTTATATTAATATTAGAAAGGATGTTTTTATGAAAATAAAACCAGTTGATCCAACTAGTCCTATTTTTAATAGTTCTAATCAAAACCCCTTTAATCGTCGTAATCAAGATGAAACAATTGAACGCTTAAAATTAATTCGCGAAAAATTAAATAATAATTTTCCTAAACCTAATAATGTAAATAATAATGAAAAAGAAGATGCCAATCATATTGATATTAAAATATAAAAGTAATATTCAAAAACGAATATTACTTTTATATTTTATAATTACAGTTTTTCATTAATTAAAACCGTTACTCGCCAACTAACATTACCACTAGTTTTTCCAGTGCCATCACCAAAAACATAAATACCCATATCAGAAACAAAAGTATGACTACCACCTCGCAAGAACCACGGATTATCTAAAGATGGCATTTGGGATATTTGCTCATACCAGGCATTAGTATTGCTTCCATAAGCATTTGTTTCATATATGGCATCTCCTTTTTTATTTTGAGCATTATTATAATTAGTTTCACGTTCATCGCTTGTTATTTAATATTCATCTTTATACTTGGCATTTGCTCCTGTTAATGAAGTGCCATTATTTAAATTATCATCACCATTATTAATATAACTAGCTGTATATTACAATGCTCCTCCAACCATATCATAAATACCATAAATATTTCCCGTAGTACTTGCTTTTTGACCATTATCCGAATCATAATAATTTATACAACCACTAAAATGTTCAGCCGCTAAACTTTCGCCAGCACATCCTGTTATGTAATCCCACGATGGATTATTCCATATTTCTGCATTTCTTCCATAAATAGATTGGGAAAGATACGCTACGGCACCCCATTCTATATTTTTAATTTTTAATCTCGAATGCAACGCACCGACATCCCTAACTCCCGCAAAGTAGGATGGCGGGCAATAGCAAAGTGCTCCTCTTCCAGACCGCGCCGCCATGCTTCATCATCATTACTATAATAAGATGACCACCAGTAAGCATTTCTACCAACATTGATAAGCATCCAAGGATAGGATTCACCAGCAGGCAAAGCATTAAAACCACTATCATTATTACCATTGCCGTCATTATCCCAGTATAAATTTGATTTTAATATGTATGCTTCATTGGTTCCTAGAAGAACCTCTGTGTTATCATATGGAAATTTTGTTTCACAATCAGAATTACCACTCAGAACACAAACACTTCGCTCTAAATCTGTCCATTCATCATTGTTAGGTAAGTGCCAGCCAGGAGGACAAGCATTCATTGCTTCTCCCCATTGATAATGTACTTCTCCTTCGGCCCATTTTTTATCTGGTCCTAATTCAGCTAATTGAATAACTTTACAACCTTTAGTATAATTTTCATGTCCTTGGTCCTCACCCCATTTATCTATACAATTATCGATATATTTTAAATTTTTGGCCATCCAACATTGATCTCCAATTTTAACTGTTGCATATTCTTCTGGTGTTGAACCCCTAGTATCAATCAATTTATCCACTCCCCATACAAAGGATGATGGTAATTCGCATTCAATATCACTACCTACTTCCATATTAGTGTATGTACCACAGGCGGTTAATCCTTCCCATTTATTTTTACCTACTATCTTGATATAAGGATTTCCATTATCATCTTTTGATATCTCGATTGTTTCATAATTATCATTGCCAACCCCTAATAATTCATTAATATTTTCTTTGGTAATATCAGTTACATTAAAATCATCATCCAGTAATAACTTATAATTAATTGACTTAATAATCATTTTGGCATCTTGTTCAAAAGCATTGATGGTTACATTTTCAATTATTCCCGTTATTGATGGTACCGCTATTGCTAAAATGATTGCTAAAATTATAATTACGGCTAATAGTTCTACTAATGTAAAACCTTGTTTTTTCATTTAATACCTCACCTTTACTATAATTTATTCTACCAAAAATATAACATTATATTCCTTTAAAGTCATAAATTACATTATCTTTTACATTGGTAATTAAAAAAAAAGAAATTATTAATAATCAATTTCTTTTTTATGATAAATAATTTATTTAAAAACCACGACCACCGCCACCGGTACCGCCGCCACCAAAACCACCGCCACCAGAAAAGCCACCACCAAAA
>JAQUEG010000163.1 GCA_028685275.1 Bacilli bacterium | reverse complement strand
GGATTATTATGCCGCGCCCTTTGAGCACGCTATTGCCGCGGTTTTGCCGGCGGCCATTCGCCGCGAAGGCGCGAAGTTCAAGAAACAACTCATCGCGCGAGTACTTGCGGGACCGGGACCTACCGCCCAAGACGAAGCAGATCTAGCCAAGCGCAGTCCCCGTCAAGCCGCTGCTTGGGAGTACCTGAAAAAAGAGCACGAGGCCACTGCTGCCGTAATGGCGGCTGAAACAGGTGTGTCGCTAGCCGGATTGCGCCGCTTGGCGGAAAAGGGCTGGATTGAAGTGGCGAACGGCGTCATTCGCCGCAACCCGCACGAGCAAATGACGGTGCTGCCCACCGTGGCGCCCGCGCTGATGGATGAACAGACAGCCGCGCTGGTAGCTGTGCACGAGCAGATGGCCGCAGAACGTCCCGGCGTGATTCTGCTGCATGGGGTGACGGGCAGCGGCAAAACTGAAGTGTATCTGGCTGCCATCCAGACCGCGCTGGATGCGGGGAAGGGGGCCATTGCCCTAGTCCCGGAAATTTCGCTGACGCCCCAGGCCATGGAGCGATTCCGGGGGCGCTTCGGCGATACCATCGCCGTGTTGCACAGCCATTTGTCCGATGGCGAGCGCCATGACGAATGGAAGCGCATCGCGGCCGGCCTGGCACGCGTAGTGGTGGGCGCGCGCAGCGCCCTCTTTGCTCCCGTACGACCCTTGGGCCTGCTGGTTGTGGACGAAGAACATGAGCCAGCCTACAAACAAGACGAATCCCCCCGCTACAATGCCCGCGATGTCGCCGTGATGCGCGGCCATCTTGAAGGGTGCGCCGTTGTCCTGGGCAGCGCCACCCCATCGCTGGAATCCTTTCAGAATGCTCGCAACGGGAAATACCGCCTGGTGCGGATGCGCCAACGGGTGGATTGCCGTCTGATGCCTGCGGTGCGCGTCGTTGACAGGGGGGTGGAAACGGAAAAAGCCGTCACCCCGCACCTGTTATCGCAGGACCTGATCGATGCCATTCGCCTGCGCCTGGACCGCGCTGAACAGACAATTCTATTCCTGAACCGCCGGGGGTTTGCCACCACCCTGATGTGTCCGCTCTGTGGTCATGTCGAAACCTGCCCTAACTGTAGTGTTAAGCTGACCTATCATCGGTATTCAGAATTATTGCTCTGCCATGTCTGTGGGGAAGTGCGCGCGGTTCCCGCGCTGTGCGGCAATCCCGAATGCAGGAAGCCAAACATTAAAATGAGCGGCGTGGGCACTCAGCGGGTTGAGGCTGCGGTAGCCAAGATCTTTCCGCGGGCCCGAATTGCGCGGATGGATTCCGACAGCACCGGAGGCAAAAATTCCCATGCTGAAATTCTTGGACGCTTTCGCCGCGGAGACCTCGACATCCTCGTGGGTACCCAGATGATTGCCAAGGGACTCGATTTTCCCAATGTGACGCTGGTGGGGGTGATTCTGGCGGACCTGAGTCTGCAAATGCCGGATTTTCGCGCGGCCGAGCGCACCTTTCAGCTCTTGACCCAAGTAGCCGGCCGGGCCGGACGCGGTGACGTACCCGGCGAGGTACTGATCCAGACCTATGCCCCATTCCATCCCGCGGTCCAATCGTCCCGCAACGCGGATGTAGATACGTTCTTTGATCAGGAAATTGAAATGCGGCGGGAGTTAAGTTATCCCCCTTTCACCCGTCTGACCACGGTATTGTTCAAAGGCAAGGATGAGCAGGCTGTGGATGCCTGCGCCAAGGATGTAGCGGCCCGTTTGAAATCCCAGTTGTCTGCGGCGGTGAAGCTGACCGGCCCGGCGCCTGCTCCTCTGGCCAAGGCCAAGGGCTACCATCGGGCGCAGTTTATGCTGCGTTCCGCGGCCGCCCGCGACTACGTCCCGGTTCTGCGAGCGCTGCTCAAGTCCTTCAAACCACCCAAAGGCGTGACGATCGCCGTCAATGTGGATGCCCTGTCGCTGATGTAAACGTCGACCGGGTTAGTAGGTCGGCAGAATGTCTAGGAAAACAAGAATAGTTTCCAGGGAGTTAGAGGTCAGAGGACAGACGGCAGAGGGAAGGGGAAGGGCAGAAAATCCAACACTATACATAGTGCAATACATATAGTATAAATATTGCAATAACTATAGTGCTCACCCTGTTTGCTGGTTCGTGTCTCTGTTCGCGCGAGAGACCAGTTGTTCAATTGAGTGCATAAATCCATGGTTTCCACGCCATGGAAAACTTTCGGGCCATTTTTCCACGCTATGGTCCCGCGCCTGCGGGATCCACAGTGTGGAAAACGCACGCTGCGTATTGCGGCTTCTGATGTCATGTTCTCCCCATTTCCCTCGTTTGCTTCCGGCGCTTGTGTTCCCTTCGCGCCATGTCGTTGCCCACATTCCTCACCCTGCTCGATAGCTTTCGGGCGGATTTATTTTTTTCTTTTTTCTTGTGTACCGCATAACATATGTGACATATATGCAGTATGTCAAATCCAAACGTGAAATTAGATGAATCCCTCGAACGGCTTCTGGAGGAA
>JAQUEG010000012.1 GCA_028685275.1 Bacilli bacterium | reverse complement strand
ATTATCATTCGTCAATGACTTATAATTAATTGACTTAATAATCATTTTGGCATCTTGTTCAAAAGCATTGATGGTTACATTTTCAATTATTCCGGTTATTGATGGTACCGCTATTGCTAATACTATTGCTAATATTACTATTACTGCTAATAATTCGACTAAAGTAAATCCCAATATTGTCAACTTAAGTATTTTTTCCTTATTTTTAAATGCTATTTTCACTATACATTCCTCCTTAAATTACTTCGATATTTATTCATACTGTAATCTTTCTTCTCGGAAATTTTCTGCCTGGTTTTATTGGCACTAGATATTTTTCTATTTCCCATCTACCAATATACATTTCTTCCATTTCATCACCTCTTGATTTTTTTTAATTCTTCCTCTATTTGTCTTTTCTCTGAAAAGGAATATGGATCTATTCTGCTACTTACCATTATTTTATTTAAAGTGTCATATATTCACAATGTCCTTGCTCGTACTCGACCGACACTGCCAAGTTGACCTAACTGTAACCCGTAATATTCTTTTAATTCATTACAATTAGGAAATTCTAACATTGTTCCATCTACTGATAACACTATACAATCCTTATAAATTTTTTTTCATTATATATGTCATCAACATATTCTTCATTTAATACTTTAAATATTTCTGGATTTATATTTTGTCTTTGTTTTGAAAATGCTTGTTTAGTCATAAAATACTTTCCTTTCTATTATTTATTCTACCTAAAACATAACATTTTATCCTTTATTTGTCAATAAATTATAATGGGTTTGGCGTTGGTATTTTATGGAAAAAAGAAATTAATGCTTACTTGACTTCTTTTTTAGTAAACTAATTTTTAAAAACTAAATTCACCGCTACCGCCAAAAAAAGAGTAAACTCCGCTTACTCCTTTTACTCAATATATAATTTTTCGCCCTTTTTTAATTTAATCGCATATATTTCATCTTTTGGACATTCAAACACTAATACTTTTTCTTTATCTTCATCTACTTGATGATAATCACTTTCAATATTTTCGTTAACATCAAATACTTCTAACCAATTTTTCCCCTTCTCATTAGCAACATACCCTACTAAATCAAAACTAGTTTTAATTTTATACCAAATATACTTATCATTAATTACTTCATCATATACTGTATATATTTCACCGTTATATACACCACCAATAATTTCTGTTTCAACGCTACTATTTTCTCTAATATTAATTTTATTAGCAATAATACTAATTTGTTTTTTCGTATTATCAATTTCATTAGTTTGCTCTTTATAAACAACTTCAATTTTGAAATTAGCAAAATCACGAGGATTAATTTTATTATAATTTTCATCCATAACTTCAAAATGAACATGACTACCGTATGTAGGATTAGTCCGCTCTTTTTTTGATAATACTAAACCGGTATTTCCTTGGGTCCCAATAACTGTTTGAGCATCAACCAAATCCCCAACTTTTACAAAAACATGGGCCATATGAAGAATCCGTAAATAATATTTTTTATTATTAACAAAACATTCTAATTTAACTTGATTACCACCTAATTCACTTTGATGATATCGAACTATTTTCCCCGAAATTGAAACACAATTATAATGCACACCATCTTTCCATTTAGGTTTGTTATTGATATAATCATTACGATCAATTGTATCTTCATAAGGTTTATACTTATTTATAACCGTAATTACTTTGGCTTTACCATTTATTAAAATATCCGATAAATGTAATCCCGCATAATCTTCCGCATATCGATGACGTTCATAACTTTGGGTAACAATTCGCTCACTACCTAATAACTTCATTTATTCTTCCTCCCTATTAATTATATTCGTAATGGGGATAATTAAATTATCTTTTTTTATTTCGTCAAGGGTTATTGGTGTATAATTAATTATGTTTTGTTTCTTTAAAATATGATAAATAGCAGGTGCTTCTACAAAACTAAAAACTCCTACCCATAAAGAATTAATCCAATCAAGTTCAAAAAAACTAATAGCAAATAAACTACCTAAACTTAATGATAATAATAAATTTAAGATACATATATGAGAATCACTTTTAATTATATTTAAACGTTTACATTTTTGAATTAAAGGCATTAAGACAAGACTAAAAGTAGTAGCAATCATTAAAACATTTAATATTTCATCTGTAATTAAATAATCCAAATTATTCACCCCCATATATTAAAATTTAATAACTATTATGTTATATTCAAATACAAAACTTAATTGTAGATAAATAATCTAATATTTATGTAATTTTATAAAAAAATATGTTATACTTATATTAGAGAGGAGTGCTTAAATGAATTTTAACGCGTTACAAAAATATGTATTAAAAATTTATGCAATTGTAATTATTATTTTTACTTTCTTTGTACCAACAATTAAAGAAGGGAGAACAACATTTGATTTAATTTTAGTCTTTTCATCTAATTGCGAGGTTAACTATTTTTATTTATTATTAATTTATTTAGGAATTACACTTGCCACCGTAGCCTTGTTATTATCATTTAAAGACTTAGAAAAACGCAAAAAATAAAAAAGGGTTTAAATCCTTTTTTATTTTAATTGTTCTAATCGTTCTTTTAATAACTTAGTTACTTTGGTTGTTAAAATAGCATCTAACTCACTAGTTGGTGCTGTTTTTATTTTATCTAATGAACCATATTTTTTTAATAATTTTACTCTACGACTAGATCCAATTCCTGGTACTTCATCAAGAATACTAGTTAAAGCACCTTTACTTCTAATTTTTTGATGATAACTAATAGTAAAACGATGGACCTCTGAACTCATTCGCTCAAGGAAATGAAATAATGGTGAATTAGTAGCAATAGAAATTACTTTTCCTTGATAAATTAAAGCTTGTGTTCGATGATTTTCATTCTTTTTCAAACCACAAACAGGAATTTTTAATTGTAATTTTGCTAGAACATTTAAAGCCGCATTAATTTGAATAATACCACCATCGACGATAATTAAATCTGCTAATGGTAAATTTTCTTTCAAAACACGGGTATAACGACGATAAATTACTTCTTCCATTAAATGATAATCATCATGTTGTTTACTTGTTATTTGGTATTTACGATATTCACTACGCTTTGGTTTTCCATCTTCAAAAACTACCATTCCACTAACTGAAAAAGTACCAAAAAGATGGGAATTATCAAAAATTTCAATTCGACTTAGATAAGAAATACCTAATAATTGACCAAGTTGTTTATTCAAGAGTTCTTCTTTTTCATTTTCCGCTTTTATTATCTTTCCTTTATTTTTTATTGCTAATTCTGCATTTTTATGCGCTAAATTTAAAAGTTCTCGTTTTTGACCACGTTTTGGATTTGTTACTTTTATTCCTAATAATGTTTCTAAAAAATTAATATCAATAATATTAGGTATTAATATTTCATTTGGTTTTAAGTTGCCACGGTCATAAAATGAATATATATAATATGTTAGTTCTTCTTTTACATCTTCGATTAAAGGATAAATAGTTGAATCACGCGCTACTAATTTACCACCACGAAGATGTAACAATTGAATTGCTATATACTCATCTTCTTGGTAATAATTAAAAATATCACGATCAACTTGATCATTTATATTAATATATTGTTTATTAATAGTAACTTCAATATCATCTAATAATGATTTTAACTCTTGCGCTTTTTCAAAATCTAAATGATTAGCAGCGGTTTTCATTTCTTTTTTTAAACGATTAATTAAAAATTGATTATTACCATTTAAAAAACTAGTAATTTCTTTAACCATATTAGTTATTTCTTCTGGTATTATTGCATTAACACAATATCCTAAACATTCACCAATATGATAATATAAACAAGGCTTCTTTCCTAAATGTTTACATTTACGCAATGGATAAATTCGATTTAATAAATTAACTGTTTTTCTAGCGGCTTGCACATTAGGATAAGGTCCAAATAATTTTGTTTTCTTTTTACGATTAAAATGATTACGCACAATGTTTAATTGCGGATATAATTCATTAGTTAACTCAATATAAGGATAAGTTTTATCATCTTTTAATAAGACATTATACTTTGGTTTATATTTTTTTATTAAGTTAAGTTCTAAAATTAATGCTTCTTTTTCATTATTAGTAATAATATAATCAAAATCATAAATATTAGAAACTAAGGATTTAGTTTTACCTATATGTTTAACATTAAAATAAGAACTAACGCGACTTTTTAAATTATTAGCCTTACCAACATAGATAATAATTCCTTGTTGATTTTTCATTAAATAACAACCAGGACTATTTGGTAATAATTTTATTTTTTCTTTAAGCATATAAATCACCTATTAGTTATTATATCATCAAAATTTTATATCATAAAAATAATTAAAAAAGCACACCAATTGGTATGCTTTTATCTTATTCAAAATAACCACTTATACATTTAGCAACAAAATTGGCATTATTCTCATCATCGTTAGTTATTTCTTTTTCACTTATTAATATTACTAAACCTAAACAATCACCATTATAAGTAATTGGCATAATTAAATGATTACCAGTTTCATTCTTTCCTTTTACAATTTGTAAATAATCTTTCCCTTTAATCATCATAAATTCACGTTTGTTAATAATATCAGTTAATTTATCATTAATTGCTTTTCCTAAGTATTTATCATTATAATCTTTTGAAATAGCAACCACTTTTCCACGATCAGTAATAATTGCATTAACTTTTGTTAATTCTTTTAATGAGTTAACTAATATATTAGCAATATTAGCAATTTTACTAATTGGCGAATACTTCTTTAAAACAATTTCATTACCATTTACGAATATATCTAGCGGCTCCCCTACCTTTATTCTTAAATTATCTCTGATTTCCTTAGGTATTACTATACGTCCTAATTCATCAATTTTACGTAATATACCTGTTGATTTCAATTTACTACCTCCACTTCCTGATTATACTACATAACCACATCTATGGTAACATTACCATAAAGGGATGTCAATTAAAATCATTGATTTCCCTTTGCCAATTTTTGGCATAAACATTAATATATAAAGGGGCGTTGACATAAAATACCAAAAAAAGCGTTATCCTTTTTAACGATAACGCCTTTAATTTAAATAATCTTCTTTAACATTTTCCGTGATTTCTTTTTCTGCTTCGTCTAATACTTCATCCTCAACTAATACCTCCCATGGTTCTTCATCTTCTTCCACTAAAATTTTTACTTTAGAATCACCTACTAATTCAATTCCTAATTCTTTTTCGATTTCAAATTCAATATTATTATCTTTTATTTCAATTCGTGTACAGTTAGGTTGCTTCAAAGCCCGTACAATAATCTCATTATCGTTACTAAAATCAGTTTCTTCTTTTGGGTTTACCCGTACTATTTCATTATAATCAATTTTTTTTGTCACCACCGCTGTTTTACTATCATTTTCATATGAATACCATATATTAGCTTCAAACGAACCATCCACCATAATCTTATCACCCATTTCGTGACCTTTAAATTTATGATTTATAATCCAACATCCTAAAATTGTTGATGGTTCCATTTCTGGTGTCAAAGTATAAACATTTTTAAAATGTTTTTTTACTTTCCCAATTACCGTTTTTGTAACAATTTCCTTATATAGTGCCACTGATATCCCTCCTCATTCTAATTTATGCACTAAATTGAAAAAAGTGCCTAAAAAGAATAAGGTATATTTATATTTTGGTTTTAACTAAAATAACATCTTCTCCTATTTTTTCAATATCGGACCAATATATTTCAAATTCTTCTTTTAAACTAAAAACATTTAAAAAAAAACGATTAGGTTCCACAATTAAAGCCGCGATTAAACCCTTCGTTTCATCTATTTTAATATCAATAATATTACCAATTTTTTTACCATCTAGAACACTAATAATATCTTTATTTTGTAATTCCGATAAACGCATTTTATCACCACCATTATAATTATATGATTTACTTAACTAATTTCTTAATATTATTAATAGCGTTTTTTTCTAATCTAGAAACTTGAGCTTGACTAATTCCAATTTCTGATGCAATTTCCATTTGCGTTTTCCCAATTATAAAACGTTCAACTAATATTTGTTTTTCTTTTCCCTTTAAATTATCAATTGCTTCTTGTAATATAATTTTAGCATCCCATCGATTAATTGTTTCTTTTTTATCCTCTAATTGATCAGATAAATAAATAGTATCCCCACCATCATTATATATTGGTTCAAACATACTAATTGGTTCTCGTAAAGCATCCATTGCTAATAAAATATCTATTTCATCCATTTGTAAAATATCACAAATCATTTCAATACTAGGTTCTTTACCATATATATTAGTTAATTCTTCTTTTAATTTTAAAGTTTTGTAAGCAATGTCTTTTAAACTACGGGAAACCCGAATACAATTATTATCGCGTAAATATCTTCTTACTTCTCCTACAATCATTGGTACTGCATAAGTAGAAAAGCGAACATTATGACTTAAATCAAAATTATCTATTGCTTTTAATAACCCAATACAACCAATTTGAAATAAATCATCCATATTATCAGTTCGTTTATTAAACTTTTTTAAAATACTTAAAACCAATCGTAAATTTCCATGTACTAATTCTTCTCTTGCTTTTAAATCTCCTTCTTTATAACGTTTAAAAAGAACAACCATTTCTTCATTACTTAACACTTTTATATTAGCAGTACTCATTCCACTAATATCAACTTTATGTTTAGCCACAAAAAATCCCCCTTATGTTTTATATTGAACATAAAAAGGGGGGTTTATTCATTATTTAAATTTTAGTAATTAAACTTAATTTTTTTATAACTTTTTTTTCAATTCTAGATATATAAGACTGCGAAATACCTAATAACTCAGCCACATCCTTCTGGGTCATTTCTTCATTATCAAATAAACCATATCTTAGTATCATAATTTGTTTATCGCGATCTTCTAATCTTTCGATTTCGTCCATTAACAATTGTTTTTCTACTTCATTTTCTAATGATTTAGTAACAATATCAGGTTCAGTTCCTAAAACATCTTTTAAATGTAATTCATTACCATCAATATCATAATTTAGTGATTCTTCAAAACTAACTTCTCCTTTTCGTTTTCGATTTTTTCGTAAGTACATTAATATTTCATTATCAATACATCGACTAGCATAAGTTGCTAATTTTATTTTCTTATCAATTTTATAAGTATTAATCGCTTTAATTAAACCAATCGTTCCAATACTAACTAAATCTTCTAAATCAATTTTGGTATTATCATATTTTTTCGCTAAAAAAACAACTAAACGAAGATTATGCTCAATTAATTTATTTTTTGCTAAAATATCACCTTGTTCACTTAATTTTAAATATTTTAATTCATTTTCTTTAGATAAGGGACCAGGTAAAATATCAGCAGAACCAACAAAAAGAAAATAATTAAATTGATTAATTATATTTTTTAATTTGTTTATTATATCTTTAATCATTCTATCCCTCCAGTAATTTAGTATGCAAAATACAATCAATACCGTCCATTTTGATTTTTTGTTCAGCAATCCCTATTAATACCTTTTTTCGTTCGCCAATGCCCAAAATATTAACTTTAGATGGAATAATACATTTTAATAACCCATGATTATTTATAGTTTCGTATGGTACCAAAAGAATATCTTCTTTATGATAACATTTAGAAACTTCTTTTTCATTAACTAATATAATTGGCCGTTTTTTATAAGGATCAATTAATTGGTTCCCCGTATCTAAAAAAGCACTTAATTTCTTTTTGGTTCCATCTTTAAAGTATATGTCAATTAAATAATAATTAGCATAATTATTTTTTAGTAAGATTATTTGTTTTGAATATATATATAAAATAATTGGACTAGTTATTAATAAAATTATCCAATTAATACTTAAACCTTGATGATAAAAAATAAAACCAGTTTGTTCATAACTAAATTGAATATTTAATAAATAAAGAAAACCACCAAGAATAATACTATTAATATATAAATAAAAAAGATTTCTACTTGTATATTTTAAATTTTTATAGCCAAAAGCAATTAATATCATTAGAATACTAATAATAATTTTATAGATAAATAATTGAAATGAATTAATATTTATAAACAAAATAAAAATAGAAATACTACCTACTAAAGCACCAAGTAATAAACGTGATAACTTAGAATTACGTTTTAAAATAATCCCTACTACCAATAATAATAATAAATCAAAAAGAAAGTTAAGAATAAATATAAGATCTAAATATAATTTCATGTTATCACCTGATAGTAAGTATAAGAAAAAGACACCTAATATTGTGTCTCTTTTTGTTTTTAATATAAATATTTATTGTATTTAAACCCCTCGTCTATTTCTAATAAAAGGAGGAATATCTAATTCTGATTCAGGTTCTTCTATATTTTCTTCAACTGAAGTTGGTTGACCAATAACATCTAATAATGGTTCCGTATTTTTAGTAAAACCAGTAGCAATAACTGTTACTATAACTTCATCATTAAGATTTTCATTAATTACTGCTCCAAAAATAGTATTTATATCAGTATTTGCTGCTGATCTAACTAATTCAGCAGCATCTTCAACTTCAAATAAAGTTAAACTAGAACCACCTGTTACATTAATAATAGCACTTGTTGCACCATTTATATTTGATTCTAATAATGGACTAGCAACAGCTTGTTTTGCTGCTTCAATCGCACGATTTTCACCAGAACCAATTCCAATTCCAATTAAAGCATTACCGCTATTTTGCATAACTGCTTTTACATCAGCAAAGTCTAGATTAACTAAACCAGTTACAGCAATTAAATCAGAAATAGATTGAACACCTCTTCTTAAAACATTATCTACTTCTCTAAATGCTTCTAACATTGGTGTTGATTTATCAATTATTTCCCGCAAACGATCATTAGGAATTATAATTAAAGTATCAACATGTTTTTTTATTTCTTCTAATCCTTGTAATGCTTGATCCATTCTTTTCTTACCTTCAAATGAAAATGGTTTTGTTACAATTGCAACTGTTAAAGCGCCTAATTCTTGAGCAATTTCAGCAATAACTGGTGCCGCACCAGTTCCCGTTCCACCACCCATGCCACAAGTAACAAAAACCATATCAGCATTTGCTAATGTTTTCTTAATTAATTCCTTTGATTCTAAAGCCGCTTCGCGACCAGTTTCGGGATTTGCACCGGCTCCTAATCCACCTGTTATTTCTTCGCCAATTTGTAATTTGATCTCTGCTTTAGAACTATTTAATACTTGTAAATCAGTATTAGTGGCAATGAACTCTACTCCTTTAACCCCAGATTCAATCATTCGGTTAACAGCATTATTACCAGCGCCACCTACACCAACTACTTTTATCTTTGCTAATTGATCCATTTCTAATCCAAACATTATATTCCTCCTTTAATTATCGAAAAAATAGCCAAACACTTTTCCTAACATTGATTCATTAGAAATATTAATTAATTTCTTCTTTGGTGATATTAAATCTTCTTCTTGCTCATGACTGAACATTGAATATTCTTTACCCCTTAATACTAATTTTTCATAAAAATACTTGATCATGCCAGATACAGTTACCATCTTATTATCCCTTATACCAATCGTTTCAATATTACCTAATCTAGCTTCATTACCAAATACTTCTTTGATTAATGATGACATACCAGGGATCTCAGTCATTCCACCTGTAGTTATTATATAATTAATTTCCTTATTTGTTAAGAGGGAACTTTGTTTTTTTGCTAATTTTAATATTTCAATTAAGCGTGACATCACTACTTCTGACAATTCATATTGATTTAATTTTAACTCACGCCTATGAATATTAAGGGCTGTATATACTTCTTTACTTTGCGCATAATGTTTATTTGCTAAAGCAAAATTTTCTTTTAAATATTTACTTTCTTTTTTATCTATTTTAAAAATATAAGAAATATCATTATCAATATTACGGCCACCTATATTTATTATTTCTGAATTAACAATTACACCTTTATCAAAAACAGAAACATTAGTAGTTTCATCACCAATATTAATAATAGCAGTAATTCCTTTATCAGTATCTTTATTACGATATTCATAATAATCAGCAATTGGACTAATATTAATATCAATTACTTTTAAACCTAAACTCTCTAAAATACTAATAACGGAATGAACATTCTTTTTCGGTGTAGTAACCATAATTGCATTAACTGATAATTTACTACCAACTAAACCTTTTGGATCTTTTAATCCTTTTTTATTATCAATCGAAAATGTAATTGGCATAATCGTAACTAATTCTTGATTACTTTTTAATTTATTATAAACACAAGCTTGTAATGTTCTTACAATATCATTACTATTTACTCTTTTTTCTTCATTAGTAATAGTTGAAGAACCACTCACTAAATTATACTCAACTAAATAAGCTGGTACATTAGCAAT